>NZ_JBPCSJ010000321.1:0-8669 GCF_051007235.1 Hydrogenophaga sp.
TCTGGTCGACGAGCGCACCGTGCGATTCCGCTTCAAAAAACCCAACCGAGAGCTGCCGCTGACCGTGGGCGGCCTGCCGGTGTTCAGCCGCGCCTGGGGACAGGGCAAGCCCTTTGACGAAGTGGTGATGGAGATCCCCATCGGCAGCGGTCCGTACAAGATCGGCCCGGTGCGCTTTGGCAAAGACATCACCTACGTGCGCGATCCGCAGTACTGGGCGCGCGACCTGCCCGTGCGCCGGGGAACGGCCAACTTCGACCGCATCACCGTCAAGATCTACAAGGACAACACCGCCAGGCTCGAAGCGCTCAAGGCCGGCGAGTTCGACCTGATGCGCTTCTTCTCGGCCGGCGACTGGGCGCGCCGCGTCAACGGCAAGCGTTTTGACAGCGGCGAACTGGTCAGGACCGAGTTCACCCACCGACTGCCCACAGGCTTTCAGAGTTACGTGCTCAACACGCGCCGCCCGCTGCTGGCCGACATCCGCGTGCGCCAGGCCCTGGGCCTGGCCATGGACTACGAGTGGATGAACCGGCAGATGTTCTACGGCGCCTACGAGCGGGTGCAGGGCCTGTTCGGCAACACCGATTGCTCGGCCGACGGCATGCCGTCGCCCGCCGAGCGCGCCTTGCTCCAACCCTGGCAAGCCCAGTTGCCGCCCGCGGTGTTCGGTGCCGCTTACCGCGCGCCCCGCACCGACGGTGCCGATTCGCTGCGCGGCAACCTGCGCAAGGCCCAGGCCCTGCTGCGCGAGGCCGGCTGGACGGTGCAGGACGGCGTGCTGCGCAACGCCCGGGGACAGGCGCTGGAGCTGGAATACCTGGACAGCAACGAATCGGGCGCGCGCGTGGTCACGCCCTGGGCACGCAACCTGGAGAAGCTGGGCGTGCAGCTGCGCTTCCGGCCGGTGGACTTTGCGCTGTACCAGCAGCGTCTGCGCACCTTCAACTTCGACATCACCTCGCTGGCCTACGGTGGTACGCACAACCCGGGGCCGGAGTACGCCGACCTGTTTGGCAGCAAGGCGGCAGACACGGAAGACTCGGGCAACATGGCCGGCGTCAAAAGCCCGGCGGTGGACGCGTTGATCGGCAGCATGGTGGGTGCGTCGGCCCGGCCGGACTTCCTGGCGGCCTGCCGCGCGCTGGACCGCGTGGTCATGCACAACCACTACCTCGTGCCCCAATGGTCGGCCAGCACGCACCGCATGGTCTACAACGCCTGGCGCCTGGAGCGTCCCGACGCCATGCCGCCCTACGCATCTGGCGAAGACTGGGCGATCGACACCTGGTGGGCCAAGTGATGTGGGTCTACATCCTCAAGCGTCTGCTGCTCATGATCCCCACGCTGCTGGGCGTGCTGCTGCTGACCTTTGTGGTCATCCAGTTCGTGCCGGGAGGGCCGGTGGAGCAGTACCTGGCCGAAGCCCGTACCGGGCAGGGCACGGGCGCCGAGGGTGGCTCGGTCTACCGGGGCGCGCAAGGGGTGGACCCGAAACGCCTGGAGCAGATCAAGGCCCTGTACGGGTTCGACAAGCCGCCCACCGAGCGCTTTTTCCAGATGCTCGGTCAGTTCGCACGGTTCGACCTGGGCACCAGCTTCTTCCAGAACAAGGCGGTGTCCGAACTGATCTGGGAAAAGCTGCCGGTGTCGATCAGCCTGGGGCTGTGGAGTTTCTTCATCAGCTACCTGGTGGCCGTGCCGCTGGGCGTGGCCAAGGCGGTGCGGGCCGGTTCGCGCTTTGACCTGGTCACCACGCTGATCGTGCTGGTGGGCTACGCCATTCCGGGCTTTGTGCTGGGTGTGGCCTTGCTGGTCATCTTCGGCGGGCAGCTGCAGTGGTTCCCGCTGCGCGGGCTGACCTCGGCCAACTGGGATGAGCTCAGCTGGGGCGCGCGCATCGTCGACTACCTCTGGCACATCACGCTGCCGGTCACGGCCATGGTGCTGGGCAGCTTTGCCGTCACGGCCATGCTGACCAAAAACGCGTTCCTGGAAGAGATCCGCAAGCAGTACGTGATGACCGCGCGGGCCAAGGGCCTGAGCGAGCGCCAGGTGCTGTGGAAGCATGTGTTCCGCAACGCGCTGATCCCGATCGTCACCGGCTTTCCCGCCGCGTTCATCGGCGCGTTCTTCGCCGGTTCGCTGCTGATCGAGACCCTGTTTTCGCTCGACGGCCTGGGGCTGCTGAGCTACGAAAGCGTGATCCGGCGCGACTACCCGGTGGTGCTGGGCACGCTGTACCTGTTCACCCTCATCGGGCTCGTGACCAAGCTGGTGTCCGATCTCTGCTACCTGTGGGTGGACCCGCGTGTGAAGTTCGATTGATGGCCACCACCGCATCCCTGTCCCCCTCGCGCCGCGCCTGGCAGCGCTTCAAGCGCAACCGCCTGGGCTACTGGAGCCTGCTGGTGTTCGGCGCACTGGTGGGGCTCAGCTTGTTCGCCGAGGTCCTGTCCAACGACCGCCCGCTGGTGGTGCGCTACCAGGGCCAGACCTACTGGCCGATGGTGCACGACTACCCGGAAACCACGTTTGGTGGTGACTTCGAGAGCAACACCGACTACCTGGACCCGTTCATCCGCGAGCAGTTGGGCAAGGACGGCAACTGGGCGGTCTACGCGCCCAATCCGTACGGGCCGAAAACGCTGAACTATTTCGCCAAGTCGCCCAACCCCTCGGCCCCGACCGCTGACAACTGGCTGGGCACCGACGATCGCGGCCGCGATCTGCTGGCCCAGCTGCTCTACGGTTTCCGCGTCAGCGTGCTGTTCGCGCTGGCGCTCACGGCCATCGGCACGGTGCTGGGCATCGTCACCGGTGCCATCCAGGGGTTCTTCGGCGGGCGCACCGACCTGGCGTTCCAGCGCTTCATCGAAATCTGGGGCTCCATGCCCGAGCTGTACCTGCTGATCATCTTCTCGGCCATCCTCTCGCCCAGCATCGGCCTGTTGCTGGTGCTGCTCAGCCTGTTCGGCTGGATGGGGCTGTCCGACTACGTGCGGGCCGAGTTCCTTCGCAACCGGCAAATGGACTACGTGCGCGCCGCCCGGGCCATGGGCTTGAGCAACTGGCAGATCATCTGGCGCCATGTGCTGCCCAACAGCCTGACGCCGGTGGTGACCTTTTTGCCGTTTCGCATGAGCGCGGCCATTCTGGCGCTGACCTCGCTGGACTTCCTGGGTCTGGGCGTGCCGCCGGGCACACCGTCGCTGGGCGAACTGCTCAGCCAGGGCAAAAACAACATCGACGCCTGGTGGATCTCGCTGTCCACCTTTGCCGTGCTGGTGATCACGCTGTTGCTGCTCACTTTCATGGGCGACGCCCTGCGCGACGCGCTGGACCCGAGAAAGCAGGACGCATGACACCGCTGCTGGACGTGCGAGACCTCCAGGTGGGGTTCAACGGTGCGGACGTGGTCCACCGGATCGGTTTCACCCTTCAGGCGGGCGAAAAGCTGGCGCTGGTGGGTGAATCCGGTTCGGGCAAGACAGTGTCGGCCTTGTCGCTGCTGCGCCTGGTGCAGAACGCCCAAGTGCAGGGCTCGGCGCTGTTTCACGGGCGCGACCTGCTGCAGCTGAGCGAGCGCGAGCTGCGCGCCGTGCGCGGCGACGAGGTCGCGGTGATCTTTCAGGAGCCGATGACCGCGCTCAACCCGCTCTACACCGTGGGCGAGCAGATCGCCGAAGTGCTGCAGCTCAAGCGCGGCATGGCCGCGGTCCAGGCGAGGCAGGAGGTGGTGGCGCTGCTGGCCTCCACCGGCATTCCCGAGCCCGAACGCCGCGCCGGCGCCTACCCGCACCAGCTCAGCGGTGGCCAACGCCAGCGCGCGATGATCGCCATGGCCCTGGCCAGCCGCCCCAAGCTGCTGATCGCCGACGAGCCCACCACCGCGCTGGACGTGAGCCTGCGCGGCCAGATCCTGGACCTGCTGTCCGACCTGCAGCGCCAGCACGGCATGGCGGTGCTGCTGATCACACACGACCTGAACCTGGTGCGCCGCTTTGCCGACCGAGTGGCTGTCATGGAGCGCGGGCACCTGGTGGAGCAGGGCACCGTGGCCGAGGTGTTTGCCGCCCCGCAGCACCCCTACACCCGCCGGCTGATGGCCAGCCAGGCGCAGCGCCAGGTGGCCGAGCCGGACGCCGATGCGCCGCTGGTGATGCGGGCGCAGGGTCTGCGGGTGCGTTATCCGGTCCCGCTGCCAGGCTTGGCCGGCTGGTTCCGGCGGGGTTCGTTCGTGGCGCTGCAGGGCGCGGACTTCGCCGTCCTGGCCGGCGCCACGCTGGGCGTGGTGGGGGAGTCGGGGTCGGGCAAGTCCACGCTGGCCTTGGCCGTACTGGGCCTGCTGCCGCACGAAGGCGGCTTGCGTGTAGGGGAAACCGATTGGGAACAGGCCCGCCAGGCCGGGCAGGAGCGCAGCCTGCGCCAGCGCGTGCAGGTGGTGTTTCAGGACCCTTTTTCATCCCTCTCGCCCCGCATGACGGTCGACCAAATCGTGTCGGAGGGCCTGCGGATCCACCAACCCGCGCTGGACGCTGTGCAACGCCGCCAGCGCGTGCTGGCCGCGCTGGACGACGTCGGGCTGTGCCCCGACCCGCAGCAGGCCGAGGCCTGGTTGCAACGCTATCCGCACGAGTTTTCGGGCGGACAGCGCCAGCGTCTGGCCATCGCGCGGGCCCTGATCGTGCAGCCTCAGCTGCTGGTGCTCGACGAGCCCACCAGCGCACTGGACGTGACGGTGCAGCAGCAGGTGTTGGCGTTGCTTCAGCGGCTGCAGCGCGAACGTGGGCTGAGTTACCTGCTGATCACGCACGACATCGGCGTGATCCGGGCCATGGCGCACACGGTGCTGGTGCTCAAGGATGGCCAGGTCGTTGAGCACGGCAGCGTGTTCGAGGTGCTGGACCGGCCGCAGCACGCCTACACCCAGGCGCTCGTCAGCGCCGCGTCCTGGGCATGAATTAGGATCGCCGTGCGCCACCGGCGCGCTGTCGCGATCTTCCGTTCCTGATTCTCCTTCCGTCCGACATGAGTCCACATCCCCAACCCGTCTCACCACGCCCGGTCGCCGTGGACATGGTTTCGCCGACCCGATGGATCGAGCGCGGCTGGGAAGACTTGCGCGCCAACCCGGTGCCCGGCCTGGTCCACGGCCTGGCCCTGGCCGTTTTCGGGTGGTTGCTGGTCTGGCTGGCGCGCGACCGTTTCTGGCTCCTGGCCGGCGCCTTCTCGGGCTTCCTGATCGTCGCCCCGGTGCTGGCCACCGGGCTCTACCACGTCAGCCGCGAGCGGGCGGCGGGCCGAAAGGCCGGGTTGCGGGAGGTACTGGCCCTGTGGCGCTCCTTCGACGGTCGGCTGGTGCGCTTTGGTCTGCTGCTGGGGCTGGCCGGGACCGGCTGGGTCATGACCTCGGCCGGGCTGATCACGCTCTGGTCGCCCGCGCCGATCCTCAAACCGTTGGATTTTTTCCGGCACGTCGTGCTGGTCAAGGAGGTGGGGCTTTTCGAGGTCTGGCTGCTGGTCGGTTCGTTGCTGGCCGCCCCGGTGTTCGCTTCCAGCGTGGTCGCCATCCCGATGCTGGTGGACAAGAGTGTTCCCGTCAGCATGGCCGTGACCGCCAGCTGGCGTGCGGTCGCTGACCACCCCGGACCTCTGGTGTGGTGGGCGGTCCTGATCTCGATGCTGGTCGGCCTGGGCATGCTCACCGCCTTGCTGGGCCTGGTGGTGGTCATACCCCTGATCGCCCACGCCAGCTGGCACGCCTACCGCGACCTGACCGCGTTCGCACCTTCTGCGCCGGTGTCGGCCCCCTGAGCCGCACCGAGACTTTTCGCCATGGAAAACACGCTATTTGGTCTGACCGAAAGTCAGATCGCCCAGTTCGGCCTGACGTTCGGCGTTGGCGCCTTCATCCTGTACATGCTGTTCATCGTGTTGAACCTGGCCCTGGAATCCAAGGCGGGCAAGTTCGGCACCTTCATCATCTTTCTGGTGCTGTCTTTGGGCATGATGGGTTTCATGGCCAAGAACGTCATCCAGTGGGTGCTGGGAATTTGATCATTTGATGGCCTGAATATTGTAATCGGGTCTTTCCAAGCGCTACAATGCGCGCTTCACGACCAAATGGGCGGGTTACCACCGGCCCATTTTTTTTGGCCGATCGCTTCTCACACACCGCATCAACACAAGGCAGCAAACGCACAAGATGGCCTGGCAGGACACCGTCGCACAAACCGTCACCGGACTGGGTTTTGACCTGGTGGATCTCGAACGATCCGCCGGAGGCTTGTTGCGGGTGACGATCGATCTGCCGTGGCAGCCGCTCGTTGAGGGCGCACCAGTGCTGGCTGACCAGTTCGTCACGGTGGAGGATTGCGAGACCGTGACCCGCCAGTTGCAGTATTTGCTGGAAGTGGAGGCGGTGGACTACCGCAGGCTGGAAGTGGGTTCGCCGGGCATCGACCGGCCTTTGCGAACGGAAAACGACTTTCTGCGCTTTGCCGGCCAGGTGGTGGACATCACCCTCAAGGCGCCGATCGGTGCCACCGGCACCGACGTCTCGGCCAACCGCAAGAAGTTTCGCGGCACGCTGGAGCGCGCCGAAGACGGCCAGCAATGGCAGATCGTCTGGAGCGATGAGCCCGCGCCCAAGCCGGGCCAGCGCGTGAGCAAGAAGCGCGTGCCGGCGCCGTTGCAGGCCTTGACTTTCCAGTTGAGCGATCTGCAGCAGGCGCGATTGGCGCCGCTGGTGAATTTCAAAGGCCGCTCGGCGGCCGACAAAGATTGAAGGCACGGAGCCATGGGCCGGGCCACAAGCATTTTTTTGAAGTATCTGGACAATCCGTCAGGAAAGGTGGGCGAGTGATATGAACCGCGAAATGTTGATGCTGATCGATGCCATCTCGCGCGAGAAAAACGTCGAACGCGACGTGGTGCTGGGCGCCGTTGAACAGGCGCTGGCCTCGGCCACCAAGAAGCTTTACAAGGGCGACGTGGACATCCGCGTGGCGATGGACCCGGACAACGGCTCCTACGAGACCTTCCGCCGCTGGCTGGTGGTCCCCGACGAGGCCGGCCTGCAAAACCCCGATGCCGAAGAACTGCTGACCGATGCGCGCGACGAGATCGCCGACATCGAAGAGGGCGACTACATCGAGAAGCCCGTCGAGAGCGTGCCGATCGGCCGCATCGGCGCCATGGCCGCCAAGCAGGTGATCCTGCAGAAGATCCGCGACGCCGAGCGCGAGATGCTGCTCAACGACTTCATGAGCCGTGGCGACAAGATCTTTGTGGGCACCGTCAAGCGCATGGACAAGGGCGACCTGATCGTCGAGAGCGGCCGCGTCGAAGGCCGCTTGAAGCGCAGCGAGATGATCCCGAAGGAAAACTTCCGCACCGGCGACCGCGTGCGCGCCATGATCATGGACGTGGACCTGACGCTGCGCGGCGCGCCCATCATCCTGTCGCGTTCGGCCCCGGCCTTCATGATCGAGCTGTTCCGCCCGGAAGTGCCTGAAATCGAACAAGGCCTGCTGGAGATCAAGACCTGTGCCCGTGACGCCGGCTCGCGCGCCAAGATCGCCGTGTTCTCGCACGACAAGCGCATCGACCCCATCGGTACCTGTGTCGGCGTGCGCGGCTCGCGCGTCAACGGCGTGACCAATGAGCTCGCTGGTGAGCGCGTGGACATCGTGCTGTGGTCGGAAGACCCGGCGCAGTTCGTCATCGGTGCACTGGCGCCGGCCAACGTCGTGTCCATCGTCGTGGACGAAGAGCGCCACGCCATGGACGTGGTGGTGGACGAGGAGAACCTCGCCATTGCCATCGGCCGCGGTGGTCAGAACGTGCGCCTGGCGTCCGAGCTGACCGGCTGGCGCATCAACATCATGACGGCCGATGAATCGGCCCAGAAACAGGCCGAAGAGGCCGACGGCATCCGCAAGGTGTTCATGGCCAAGCTGGACGTGGACCAGGAAATCGCCGACATCCTGATCGAGGAAGGTTTCACCAGCCTGGAAGAGGTGGCCTACGTGCCGTTGCAGGAAATGCTGGAAATCGAATCCTTCGACGAAGACACCGTCAACGAATTGCGCACGCGTGCCAAGGACGCCCTGCTGACGATGGAAATCGCCCGCGAGGAAAGCGTCGAAGAAGTCTCGCAAGACCTGCGCGACCTCGAAGGCGTGACGCCCGACCTGGTGGCCAAGCTGGCCGACGGTGGCGTGCACACCCGTGACGAACTGGCCGATCTGGCCACCGATGAATTGACCGACATCACCGGTCAGACCCCCGAAGACGCCACGGCACTGATCATGAAGGCCCGCGCGCATTGGTTCACTGGCGACGAAGCGCCAGCATCGAACTGAACCATGGAGGCCCGAGCGGAGAACCACACCCATGACAAGTACCACCGTCGCTGAACTCGCCAACGAGCTCAACAAACCCACCTCCCTGTTGCTGGAGCAGCTCTCGGCTGCCGGCCTGAGCAAGTCTTCCGGCACCGATGCCGTGACCGAGTCGGACAAACAGGCCCTGCTCAACCACCTCAAGGCAGCCCATGGCACCGCGGGTGGTGAACGCAAGAAGATCACCCTGGTGAAGAAGTCCACCAGCGAGATCAAGCAGGCCGATGCCACCGGACGCGCCCGCACCATCCAGGTCGAGGT
>NZ_JBPCSJ010000322.1:0-11168 GCF_051007235.1 Hydrogenophaga sp.
ATCCATTTTAGAGCCCCCGTTTGCCAACGGGTTATGCCGTGGCCGGCGGGGTGTTCAGGCCTTGCCCGAGAGCACCTTTTCTTCGGCCAGCGCCAGCGCGGTGGTGCTGCCGCTGAGCACCAGGGTGTCGCCGCCTTCGAGCACGGCGTCTTCGCGCACCGCCTCGCCGCGCCCGTTGGCGCGCCGCAGGCTGGCGGTGCGCACGCCCAGGGCATCCAGCGCCAGGCTGCCCAGGGTGCGGCCGACCTTGCGGCCGCCGGGTGGGATGGTCACCGTGGTCAGGCGCTCGGTGTCGGCGTCTTCCACGCTGTCGTCGTCCGCGCCGTGGAAGTAGCCCTTGAGCAGGTTGTAGCGCTCGTCGCGCTGGTCCTGCACCACCCGGATCACGCGGCGCATGGGCACGCCCACCAGCGCCAGCGCGTGGCTGGCCAGCATCAGGCTGGCCTCGATGGCCTCGGGCACCACCTCGGTGGCACCGGCCTGGCGCAGCTTGTCCAGGTCCAGGTCGTCGATGGTGCGCACCACCACCGGCACCTGCGGCGCGTGCTCCTGCGCGTGGTGCAGCACCTTCAGGGCGCTGGCGGTCTCGATGTAGGTGATGACCAGCGCGCTGGCGCGGTGCAGGCCCGCGGCCATCAGCGCCTGCAGCCGGGCCGCGTCGCCGAACACCACCGAATGACCCGCCGCTGCGGCCTGGCGCACGCGGTCCGGGTCCAGGTCCAGCGCCATGTACGGGATACCTTCGGCTTCGAGCAGGCGCGCCAGGTTCTGGCCGCAGCGGCCGTAGCCGCAGATGATCACGTGCTTGTCGGCGCTGATGGCCTTGCGCGCGATGCTGGTCATCTGCACCGACTGCATCAGCCAGTCGCTGCCGACCACGCGGGTCACCACGTCGTTGGCGTACTGGATGACGAAGGGCGTGGCGAGCATGGAGATCACCATGCTCGCCAGGATGGGGTTGAACAGCGCCGGCGGCACCAGGTCGTGCCGGCCCGCCAGCGACAGCAGCACCAGACCGAATTCACCCGCCTGGCAGAGGTACAGGCCGGTGCGCAGCGCGGTGCCCATAGGGGCGCCGAAGGCGCGCGTGAGCCCGGTGATCATGGCGATCTTGAAGGCCAGCGAGGCCGTGAGCAGCAGCAGCACCAGCGGCCAGCGTTCGAGCACCAGGCGCCAGTCCAGCAGCATGCCGATGGTGATGAAGAACAGACCCAACAGCACGTCGTGGAAGGGCCTGATGTCGGTCTCCACCTGGTGCTTGTATTCGGTCTCCGAAATCAGCATGCCGGCGACGAAGGCGCCCAGCGCCAGCGACAGGCCGGCGTGCTCGGTCAGCCAGGCCAGGCCGAGGGTGACCAGCAACAGGTTCAGCACGAACAGCTCTTCGCTCTTGCGCCGCGCCACCAGGGTGAGCCACCAGCGCATCACGCGCTGGCCACCGGTGAGCAGAATGCCCAGCAGCACCGTGGCCTTGAACAGGGCCACACCCAGTTCCTTGAACAGCTGGTCGGGCGGCGAACCCAGCGCCGGGATCAGCACCAGCAGCGGCACCACGGCCAGGTCCTGGAACAGCAGGATGCCCACCACGCGCTTGCCGTGCTCGCTTTCGAGCTCCAGCCGCTCGGCCACCAGCTTGATGACGATGGCCGTGCTGCTCATGGCCATGACGCCGCCCAGGGCCAGCGCCATCTGCCACTCCATCTTCCACCACTGGGGCAGCAGCCAGCCCAGCGCCAGCGAGGCCAGCGTGGTCAGCAGCACCGTCAACACCACCTGCGACAGCCCCAGCCCGAACACATGGCGCTTCATGGCCTTGAGCTTGGGCAGGCTGAATTCGAGTCCGATGACGAACATCAGGAACACCACGCCGAATTCGGCCAGGTGCCGCAGGCCGGCGGAGTTCTGGGCCAGCGCCAGCGCGTTGGGACCGATCACCACACCCACCACCAGGTAGCCCAGCATGGGTGGCAGCTTGAGCAGGCGGCACCCGACCACACCCAGCACGGCCGCAGCCAGGTAGAGCAGGGTCAGGTCCAGCGCGTTCATGCCCCTATGGTAGTGGTAGCGCCCCCACGCTCCGCCGCTGCGCGGGTCGCTGCCCCCCAATGGGGCTGGCCTGCCTTGGGGCGGCCCGGCGGCAGGCCCGGTGGCGCTCTTGCCGACCACGCGCAACGATAATCGCCCCATGACCCAGAGCACCCCTTTCGACCCGCAGCGCGCGCTCGCGCTGGCCCGTGAAACCCTGGACATCGAGGTCCAGGCCGTGCAGGCCGTGGCCGCGCGGCTGGACGACCGGTTTGCCCGCGCGGTGTCGCTGGCCCTGTCCTGCCGGGGGCGTCTGGTGGTCATGGGCATGGGCAAGAGCGGCCACATCGGCCGCAAGATCACCGCCACGCTGGCGTCCACCGGCACGCCCGCCATGTTCGTGCACCCGGCCGAGGCCAGCCACGGTGACCTGGGCATGATCACCGCCGCCGACGTGGTGCTGGGCATCAGCAACAGCGGCGAGAGCGAAGAGCTCACCGCCATCCTGCCGCTGATCAAGCGCATGGGCGTGCCGCTGATCGCGATCACCGGCCGCGCCGAGTCCACCCTGGGCCGCCACGCCGATGTGGTGCTCGACGCCGCGGTCGACAAAGAGGCCTGCCCGCACAACCTGGCGCCCACCGCCAGCACCACCGTGCAGCTGGCGCTGGGCGACGCGCTGGCGGTGGCCTTGCTGGACGCGCGCGGCTTCCGCCCGGACGACTTCGCCCGCTCGCACCCGGGCGGCGCGCTGGGGCGCAAGCTGCTCACGCACGTGGGCGACGTGATGCGCAGCGGCGCCGAATTGCCCCGTGTGCCACTGGACGCCGACCTGATGACGCTGATGCGCGAGATCAGCGCCAAGGGCCTGGGCATGAGCGCCATCGTGGACGCCGACGAACGCGTGCTGGGCATCTTCACCGACGGCGACCTGCGCCGCCTGATCGAAAGATCTGGCAGCAGCGTGGACCTGCGCAACCTGAGCGCACGCGAGGTGATGCACGCCAACCCGCGCACCGTGCGCGCCGACGCGCTGGCCGTGGTCGCTGCCGAAATGATGGAAGCCAGCCGCATCACCAGCGTGCTGGTGGTGGACGAGGCCGAGCGGCTGGTGGGCGCGCTCAACTCCAACGATCTGATGCGCGCCAAGGTGATTTGACCCCCCCGCGCCGCAGGATGTGAGGCCCCCCCGCGCCGCGCTGCGCGCGTGCCTTGCAGGCCGCGCCACCGTCAGAGCCGGTGTCACTTCGGTCTGTCCAAGTCTGCGCAGGCAGACTTGGAGCCGCAGCCCTCAGCCCCCCAGGCGGCGGCGCTGGCGGCCCGGCGAAGCCGGTTCCGCGGCGCCCTGGAATGAAGGCACTTCACTCGGTGCTTTCGTGCGCCCCGGTTAGCATTGCGCCCCATGTCCCTGCCCGAACTGCCGCCCCTGCGCCCTGTGCTGAACTTCGATCCTGCGCTGTTGTTGCGGGCGCAGCCGGTGCGGGTGGTGTTTTTCGACATCGACGGCGTGCTGACCGACGGCGGGCTGTTCATTTCCGAGGCCGGTGAAACGCTCAAGCGCTTCCATTCGCTCGATGGCCACGGCATCAAGCTGCTGCAGCGTGCCGGCATCACACCCGCGGTGGTGACCGGACGCGACTCGCCCGCGCTGCGCCTGCGCCTGCAGGCCCTGGGGGTGCAGCACGTGCGCTACGGCACCGAAGACAAGGCCCCCGCGGCGGCCGAGATCCTGGCCGGTCTGGGGCTGGACTGGTCGCAGGCCGCGGCCATGGGCGACGACTGGCCCGACCTGCCGGTGCTGCGCCGCGTGGCCCTGGCCTGCTGCCCGCCCACTGCCCACGCGGAGGTGCTGGCGCTGGTCCACCACGTCACGCGCGCGGCCGCCGGCGCCGGCGCGGCGCGCGAGCTGTGCGATCTGCTGCTGGTGGCTAGCGGCCTGTACGTCCGCGAACTCGAAGCGGCGGCCCGGTGAACGCCGCAACCCTGCCCCCCAGCACCCCGCCGGCGGCGCGCGCGCGTCCCCGCTCGCGCCAGCGCCTGTGGGACCAGGTCTCCATCTACCTGCCGGTGCTGCTCATGGCCCTGCTGGCGGCGGCGTCGTACTGGCTGCTGCGCGCCACACCCGAAGCCCTGGAGCCCCCGCCCGAGCGCCCGGTCACGCACGAGCCCGACTATTTCATGCAACGCTTCTCGGTCAAGGTGTTCGACGCCAGCGGCGCACTGCGCAGCGAGGTCTTCGGTGCCGAGGCGCGCCACCACCCGGACACCGACACCGTCGAAATCGACAACGCCCGCATCCGCTCGGTCGGTGTCGGTGGACAGCTGACCACGGCCACCGCGCGGCGGGTGGTCAGCAACGCCGAACAGACCGCGTTCACGCTCGAAGGTGACGCGGTGGTGATCCGCGAACCGTCGCGCCCGGGCACGGCCGACGCGGTGCCCCGGCTGGAGTTCCGGGGTGAGTTCATCCAGGTCTTCACCGCGCCCGAGCGCGTGGTGTCCGACCGCCCGGTGCTGCTGGTGCGTGGCAACGACCGACTGCAGGCCGACACCCTCGACTACCAGGGCGGCGATGTGCGCGTGGCCACCCTCACCGGCCGCGTGCGCGCCACCCTGGCGCCCCGTTGAGGCGTGACCCCATGAACCACCCGACAGCCCCCCTGGCCTTCATCACCGGCGCGTCCAGCGGCATCGGCCAGGCGCTGGCCGCCCGCTACGCGCAAGCGGGATGGCGTCTGGCGCTGGTGGCGCGCCGCACGGCCGACATGCAGGCCTGGGCCGACGCGCAAGGGCTGGGGACCGACCGCTGCCGCGTGTACGGCGCCGACGTGGCCGAGGTGGACAGCATCGTGGCCGCGGGCCAGGCCTGTATCTCCGCCCAGGGCCTGCCCGACGTGGTGATCGCCAACGCCGGCATCAGCGTCGGCATGGACACCGCCGAGCGCGAAGACCTGGACGTGATGGCCCGCACACTGGCGCTCAACAACACCGGCCTGGCGGCCACGTTCCATCCGTTCGTGGCCGGCATGGTCGCGCGTGGCAGCGGCTCGCTGGTGGGCATTGCCAGCGTGGCCGCCATCCGCGGCCTGCCGGGCCACGGCGCCTATTGCGCCAGCAAGGCCGGCGTGGTGGCGTATTGCGAAAGCCTGCGCGGCGAACTGCGCGCCAGCGGCGTGAAGGTGGTGACCCTGCTGCCGGGTTACGTGGACACGCCGCTGACGCGCCAGAACCGCTACGGCATGCCCTTCCTGCTCAGCCCTGAAGCGTTCGCCGACCGGGCGTTTGCCGCCATCACCGCGCAGATCAGCTACCGGGTCATCCCCTGGCAGATGGGCGTGGTGGCCAAGCTGCTGCGCTTGTTGCCCAACCCCTGGTTCGACCGCCTGCTGGCCGGGCGGCCCCGCAAGCACCGCAAGGGCGAAGGCCAGGCCTGAGGCAACGACCGCCTGCGCTGGGCGGTTGCGAACCGGCAACAAAAAAGCCCCTGGGCCGGAGCCTCGGGGCTTTTGTTTTCAGACCGCCGAGGCGGTCTGGCGCGGGTGCGCAGCGATCAGTAACCGCCGCGGCCGCCGCCGCCTTCACGGCCACCACGGCCAGCGCCGTAGGGGCTGCGGAAGCCGCCTTCGCCGCCACCACCACCGAAGCCACCGCCACCACCACGGGGGCCACCGAAGCCGCCGGTGCGGGGGGGACGGGCTTCCATCGGGCGGGCTTCGTTCACGACGAGGCTGCGGCCGCCCAGGGACTGGCCGTTCATGCCTTCGATCGCGGACTGGGCTTCAGCATCGCTGCCCATCTCGACGAAACCAAAACCCTTGGAGCGACCCGTGTCGCGTTCCATCATGACCTTGGCGCTGTTCACAGAACCAAAAGCGCCGAATGCCTGTTGCAGGTCTTCGTCGCGCACGGTGTACGGCAGGTTGCCGACGTACAGTTTGTTGCCCATGGTTGGGACTCCTAGAAACACTGAAAGAAGTAGCGATGGAGCCCCGTTAGCACACAAAACCTGTAGCAAGCGAAACCGACCGATCACTGGTTCAACGGGCGCCCGCGGGCGCTCGCGAAAACATTATGCGCCGAGCGTTCCGCGCGTTGTGACATTTTTTCGGCCTGCGCAAGCCCTCTTCGGGCTTGGTGCGTGTTTACAACAGCGGCGGGTGCTGGGGCTGTGTCTACACCCCGCTGGCCGTGACCGTACAGCGCACCCCGAACACCACCGCGCCCCCCGAAGGCAGGCTGGGCAGGGACACCCCTCCGGGGTTCAGCAGGTTGGCCGGTGTGGCCGGGCAGGTGGCCACCGGGTTGCCGCCACTGGCGCTGCACGAGACGACGCTGCAGCTGGCGAGGCCGGCATCGGGCGTGTCGCTGACCACCGCCCCGTCGGCGCTGGCCGGCCCCTGGTTGGCGACCGTGACCGTGTAGGTGGTGGTGGTGCCGGTGGTGACGGCGCTGCTGCCGTTGTCCTTGGCCACCGTCAGCGTGCCGCTGCACACCACCGTGGTGCTGACCGTGCTGCTGCCGTTGGCCGTTGTGCTGTCGGCGTAGGGCGACTGGAACCCCGCGATGGCAGCGGTGTTGACCAGCGGGCCGGGGCAGGCGCTGTTGCTCACCCGCACCGTGCCGGTGATGGCGTTGAGGTCGGTGCTGGCGGCGATCGGCAGCGCCACCGCGCTGTCGCAGCTCACGGTCTGACCGGTCAGGCCGCAGGTCCAGCCCGTGGGGGCGATGGCGCTGGTGATGACCAGGCCCGCGGGCAGGGTGTCGGTGACCCGCACCACGCCGTTGGCCAGCACCCGTGTGCTGGCGTTGGTATTGGCGGCGTCGGTGGCCTGGTCGGCCGCGAAGGTCAGGTCGCGGATGGCGCGGCCGTTGTTGCGCGGCGTGAGGGTGTAGGTCAATGTCTGGCCGGCGGTCACACTGGCCGGGGCTGACTTGGTGATGGACAGGTCGCCCTGCAGGCAGACATCGTCGCTGGCCGGTCCGGCCACCAGGCCCGAATGCTGGCTGCCGCCCACCGTGGTGCCGGGGCCTGGGTTGGTTTCGTAGGCCGTGTTGGCCGTGCCGCCGACCAGGGCGCCGGCCCGGTTGGCCGTGTTGTTGGTGACGGGTGCGACTTCGCGGCCGGCGGTGCTGCGCGTCGGGTCCAGGTACTTCACGCCGGCCGGGTTGTGGAAGCACCCCACCGGCGCACTGGCCGGCACGCTGACCACAAAGCTGAGCGTGACCACGCCGGGCACGCCGCCGGTCAGACCAGGGATGGTCATGTTGGACCAGACGGGTGCATCGGCCGGGGTGCCGTTGACGCTCAGGTTGGCCGCCGTGCCCGGGCTGCCCGCCACCGCCGGCAGGCCGGGCGTGGCGCCTTCGACGAAGCCGCCCCAGGCGCTGGCCGAGAGCGCGGGCGCAAACGTCAGGCCGCTGGTCTGCGAGAAGGTCCACGTCGGTGGCAGCGTGTTGTCCACCAGATCGGCACCGATGGCCGAGCCGCCGCTGTTGCTGACCACGATGGTGTAGCTCACCGAAGTGGCACCGGCCGTTGTGACGGTGGGCGTGAGCGTGGCCTTGGTCACCGTCAGTTGCGGCAGGCACTGCGCGCTGGGGCGGGTGCTGGTGAACGTGCTGTCGGCCGGGGCGGTGTTGCTGCCGCCTGTACCGGCGGTTGCGCCGTGGGCGGCGCCGCCGACCGGGTTGTCCTTGGTGTTGGTGATGCCGTAGGCCGAACCCGTGTTGCTGACGGTGGCTGCGCCGGATCGGATGACCACACCGCCGGCACCGCCGCCGCCGCCGGCGTGGGCGGCATCGGCCGGTGCGACCAGGTAGGAATCGCCGCCCGCACCGCCGCGCACGTTGACGGTGACCGCGCCCAGGCCGCCGGCCACGCTCATCAGCACCACCGAGCCGCCCGCGCCGCCGCCGCCGGCGCCATCGTTGACCGGCTGGGTGCGGCCGTTGGCGCCATTGGCGTTGACGGTGCCGCTGCCGCTCATGCTGCCGGCGCGCACGATGACGATGCCGCCACCGGCGCCGCCGCTGGAGTTGATGGGGTCGGCGCCGCTGTTGTTGGTGCCACCGGCCCCGCCGCCGCCGCCCATGACCACGCGGTTGGGGGCCGCCGAGGCGAAAGCCGCGCCGCCGATGCCGCGCAGGTCGACGTCGGTCGCCGTGAAGGTGCCGCCCCAGCCACCGCTTTTCCAGCCGTAGGCGCCCAGGCCGCCAGTGCCACCGTTACCGCCGCCGCCGCCGCCGCCGTTGTCGCGCGTGGTGCTGCGGTTGTCACCGCCGCCGCCGGCGTTGCCCGGTGCACCTCGGCCCTGGTCGCCGTTGGCGTAGCCGCCCCAGGTGGCGCCGTTGTCCTGGCGCAGGCTGGTGGCGGGGTTGAACACCCAGCGCGGCGTGCCCGCGATGCCTTCGCCCTTGGTGGCGTGCTGGTCGCTGGCCAGCGTGGCCACGTAGTCCGGGGTGGCGTCGGCGTCGGCGGCGCCGAGCCATTGCACGGCCGCGGCGCCGCGGAAGCCGCGTTCGCTCACGTCAATGGTCTGGCCGTTCCAGTTCAGGGTGCCGGCCACGTCCAGGGCCACCACGCCACCGGTGTTGCCGTCCCAGTAGGGCGCGTTGACGGCGCCGGTCAGGGTCAGGGCCGCGTGCTGCGGCACCCGGACCACCTGGAAGGTTCGGCGGTTGGTGGCGGTCGTGGCGTCCTGCTCATAGGTGGCCGACAGTGGCGAGCCGCGCAGGTCCAGCGAGCTGGCGGTGGTGCCGGCACCGGCGCGCACGTACTCGTAGCGGCCGGCCAGGCAGCTGCCGGCCGGGTCGGTGTAGCCGCGGCCGGTGCCGTTGCCGGCCCCGTAGTTGATGGTGTTGGTGGTGTTCAGGCTGGCGCACTGCATCTGCACCACCATGACCAGGTCGCCGGGCGCCACGGCAGTGGCCGCGCCGCGCGGGGTGCCCAGCGCAATGGCCGTGCTGGCGCCGTTGTAGCTGCCGGTGGCGGGTGGGTAGTAGGTGTTGACCGTGCCGCTGCTGGCGGTGCTGCCGTCGCGGCCGGGCATGGCGCAGGTCTGGGCCAGGGCCTGGGGCAGGGTCAGCAGGGCGGCCAGGCCCAGCAGCCAGCCGTGCGCGCGCGAAAGGAAGCTTCTCGACATCTTGGGGGGGGCGGAACAAAACTGCGCGAGATTGTCCGTCACGCCCTCCCCGCGCGATCGGCAGAAACGCACGAACGGCTCTGATTTGGCGGCTTTGCGGTCAGGTGGGGGCGCGCGTGCGGTAAATCAGGTGGTAGCTCAGGCCCACCAGCACGCTGCCGCCCAGCAGGTTGCCGGCAATGATCGGCAGCAGGTTGGCGCCCAGGCCGTTCCACGTCACAGGGTGCGCGGCCAGCGCCGGGTCGCCCGCCTGCACCAGCATGGCCAGGGGAAAGAAGTACATGTTGGCGATGCTGTGCTCGAAGCCCGCGGCCACGAAGGCCGCCACCGGTGGCACCACGGCCACCGCCTTGTCCACCACGCTGCGCCCTGCCATGGCCATCCACACCGCCAGGCACACCAGCACCCAGTTGCGCAGCACCTCGGCGCTGCCGATGCGGCCGTCCGCCCAGGCCATGACGATCAGGTTGTTGCCGGTGAACAGCTCGGCCCCGGCCACCACCACCAGCAGCAGGCCGAGCGCGAACACCACGCCGCCGAGCACCTGGCCGGTGGCAAAACCCAGCGTCGCGTCCGATCGCACCAGGTTGAAAAACAGCGAACCCAGGCCGATGAACGCACCCGCCAGCACGCCCAGCATCAGCGGCGGCAGGGTGGCCATGCGAGCCTTGGCCACGCCCACCGTTTCGATGCGCTGGGCCACTTCGCACGGTGCGTAGGCGTCGGAGCCGAACAGTTCGGACATGGGGAAGTTCCTTTCAGCCTCGTTATACTGCCGCTCAGCGCCGATTTGATCCGGATTGCGGGCGCTCTAAAAATGCCGCTAAAGGGGAGATGCCCGGTCTGCCTCTTGGTGTTCCGGGCTTTTCTCTTTTCTGGACCTGCCTTGCAGGAGACAACAGTGATCGTCACGCCCCAAACGTTCCGGTTCGATACGCCGCTGCCGCTCAAGAGCGGCGCCGTGTTGCCGGCTTACGAACTCACATTCGAGACCTACGGCACGCTCAACGCCGACCGCTCCAACGCGGTGCTGATCTGCCACGCCCTCAACGCCAGCCACCACGTGGCCGGTTTCCACGCCGACGAACAGGGCCAGCCCATCGCCCGCAGCGAAGGCTGGTGGCACAACATGATCGGCCCGGGCAAGGCGGTGGACACGAACCGCTGGTTCGTCATCGGCGTCAACAACATCGGGTCGTGCTTCGGCAGCACCGGCCCCACGCACACCAACCCCGCCACCGGCCAGCCCTGGGGCGCGGACTTCCCGGTGGTCACGGTGGAAGACTGGGTCAGCGCCCAGGCCCGGTTGCTGGACGTGCTGGGCATTCAGCAGCTGGCGGCCGTCATGGGCGGCAGCCTGGGCGGCATGCAGACCCTGAGCTGGACGCTGCAATACCCCGACCGCGTGCGCCACGCCGTGGTGGTGGCCAGCGCCCCCAACCTCACGGCCGAGAACATCGCCTTCAACGAGGTAGCGCGCCGCGCCATCGTGACGGACCCGGACTTCTGCGGCGGCCACTACCTGCGCGAAGGCACGCTGCCGCGCCGCGGCCTGCGCATCGCCCGCATGATCGGCCACATCACCTACCTCAGCGACGACGTGATGAACGAGAAGTTTGGCCGGATGCTCAAACCCGCCGATCTCGATGGCGCACTGGCCAACGACGCGCGCCCCGCCGCCGGGCCGCCCCAAGGCGGGGCAGCCCCCTCGGGGGGCAGCGACCCGCGCAGCGGCGGAGCGTGGGGGTACAGGTACTCGACACAGGACGTTGAATTCCAGATCGAGAGCTACCTGCGCTACCAGGGCGACAAGTTCAGCGAGTACTTCGATGCCAACACCTACCTGCTGATCACCCGCGCGCTCGATTACTTCGACCCCGCGCGCGAGTTCGACGGCCACCTCAGCGCTGCCCTCGCCCGTGCGAAGGCGAAGTTCCTGCTGGTGAGCTTCACCACCGACTGGCGCTTCTCGCCTGCGCGCAGCCGCGAGATCGTCAAGGC
>NZ_JBPCSJ010000323.1:0-6983 GCF_051007235.1 Hydrogenophaga sp.
GTCGTGTCCGCAGCACCGGTGGCGCCGCCGGTGCGCCGCCCGACGCCCGCCGCCAGCGGGCCGGCCGGCGCGGGCCTGTCGCCGCGCCCGGCCGGCATCGAGACCATGGACTGGTCCGCGTTGCAGGCCGCAGTGGCCGGCTGCGAAGCCTGCGGCCTGTGCCGTGGGCGCAAGAACACGGTGTTCGGGGTCGGTGATGTGCAGGCCGACTGGATGATCGTGGGCGAGGCCCCGGGCGAGCACGAGGACCTGCAGGGCGAACCCTTTGTGGGCCTGGCTGGCCAGTTGCTGGACAACATGCTGCGCGCCGTCGGCCGCAGCCGCACCGGCACGGGCGCACAGGGCGCCTACATCGCCAACGTGCTCAAGTGTCGCCCGCCCGCCAACCGCAACCCGCAGCCGGCCGAGGTGGCGCAGTGCGAGCCATACCTGACGCGCCAGGTCGCGCTGGTGAAGCCCAGGATCATCCTGGCGATGGGGCGGTTTGCGGTGCAGTCGCTGCTCAAGACCGACGAACCCATCGGCCGCCTGCGTGGGCGTGTGCACCGCTACGAAGGCGTGCCGGTCATCGTGACCTACCACCCGGCCTACCTGCTGCGCACCCCGGCCGACAAGGCCAAGGCCTGGGCCGACCTCTGTCTGGCGATGGAGACTGCGAACACCCCCCTGCGCTGAAAGGGGAACTCCCCCCTGCGCCGCTGACGCGGCTTCCCCCCTCTCTGGCGCGGCTGCGCCGCAGGGAGGGGGGACGACACCTGTGGCCCGGCGAAGCCGGTTCCACGGTGTCTCTGGAGCGAAGTCCCCTCGCGCTCAGCCTCACCTTTGCTCGGGTGCGGGCTTGGCGGAGGGCCACAAGACGGTGGCGATGGCGAGCATCACCAGCGCCACGGCCGCCCAGTCCTGCCAGTGCAGCACCTCGCCCAGCCACCAGGCGCCGCTGAACACGCCCAGCACGGGGATGAACATCACCGACAGCGTGGACGCGATGGGGGGCAGCTCGCGTGCCAGCATCAGCCACACCACCTGCGCGAAGGCGAACACGCCGATGGCGTTGTAGACGATGGCCGCCCACTGCGCCGGGTTGGGTGCGACCCAGTCACCGCGTTCGAACAGCACCGCCAGCAAGCTCATCCACAGCGTGGTGGCCAGCGTCATCCAGAAGCTCATGGCCAGGGTGGGCGCCGGGATGCGCGTGCGGCGCATCTGCTGCGTGCCGATGGCCCAGGTGGCGGCGGCCACCAGCATCATGGCCACGCCCAGCGGCCGGCCCGAGAGGGCAGTGATTTCGTGCCAGAGCAGCAGCACCACGCCCAGCGCGGCGGCGGCCACGCCGCCCCAGGCGCGCGCCGGCAGCCGTTGGCCAAACCAGAGCGCGCCCATCACCGCCGAGAACACCGGCATGGTGTAGCCCAGGATGGCCGCCCGTCCGCTGGAGAGCGACTGGATCGCCAGGATCGCCAGTGTGTGCCAGAAGAGCATGTTGAACACGGTGAGCACGGCCAGTTCACGCCAGTGCTCGCGACCAATCGCAAACGGCACGCGCCGCCACAACAGGAAGCCGCCGAGCAGCGGCAGGCCCAGCCACATGCACAGGGTCCGAAAGGTCAGCGGCGGAAAGCCGGTGACGCCGAACTTCATGACCGGCCAGTTCACGCCCCACACCACGGTGAGCAGCACGAGCAGGACCAGCTGTTGACGAGAGAGGTGTTGCATCCGGGCGATCTTAGGCGGGTGTGCGTGAGGGTGCTGTCGCCGTGGCGAGCGATCCGGCGCCGGGCCGCCCCAAGCCGGATCAGCCCCCCGGATCCGGGAAACACCGGGTCCCTCCCCGGTGCCGGGGCAGCGACCCGCGCAGCGGCGGAGCATGGGAGCCAGCATCCATAAAATGGATGCATGACTTTCCTCGATATGCTGGGCGCGGCAGAGCGCCAGAACCAGTCCCTGCTCTGCGTCGGCCTGGACCCCGATCCGGCCAAGTTCCCTGCCCACATGAAGGGCGATGCGTCAAAAATCTACGACTTCTGCGCATCCATCGTCGAGGCCACGGCCGACGCCGTGATCGCCTTCAAGCCGCAGATCGCCTACTTTGCGGCCCACCGCGCCGAAGACCAGCTGGAAAAGCTGATGCGGCACATGAAGGCGGTGGCGCCGCAGGTGCCGGTGATCCTGGACGCCAAGCGCGGCGACATCGGCAGCACCGCCGAGCAGTACGCCATCGAGGCCTTCGAGCGTTACGGTGCCGACGCGGTGACGCTATCGCCCTTCATGGGCTGGGACTCGGTGCAGCCCTATCTGAAGTACGAAGGCAAGGGTGCGTTCCTGCTCTGCCGCACCTCCAACCCCGGCGGTGACGATCTGCAGAACCAGCGGCTGGCCTCGGTCGACGGCCAGCCGCGCGTGTACGAGCACGTGGCCAGCCTCGCACAAGGCCCGTGGAACCTGAACGGCCAGCTCGGCCTGGTGGTGGGCGCCACCTACCCGGCCGAGATCGAGCGCGTGCGCGAACTGGCGCCGACACTGCCGCTGCTCATCCCTGGAGTGGGCGCGCAGGGCGGCGACGCGGTGGCCACCATCCGCGCGGGTTATCGCACCCAGGCCGGCGCCACCACCGGCCCGGTCATCGTCAACAGCTCGCGCGCCGTGCTGTATGCCTCCGGCGGCGCCGACTTCGCGGCCGCTGCGCGGGCCGAAGCGCTGCGCACGCGCGAGGTGCTGAACGCAGCACGCGCCTGAGGCGCCGCGCCAGCCGTCAGCGGACGAGCGGCGGCCACCGCGCGTCGGGCGGTGTGCGCCCGGTGTCCCCGTTGCGGCCGGCGCGACAGGTGCTCGTAACAGCGTGAAACCGTGCGCCGTGGTCGGCAGCGCGCTGCCTACACTGCCCCCGAAACACAGGAGGGGTCGTGATGATCGACGCAGAAGACACGGTTGAGACGGTGCCCACGGCGACCGCAGACGAGGGGCGTTCAGCTGGGGACGAGGCACCCGACGCAGGTGCCTGGGTGTCGGCCGCCGGGGTGGTCGCAGCGGGTGCCCTGCTCAGCGCCTGTGGCGGGGGGGGCACAGCGCCCGCGGTGGGACCGTCCGGCCCGGGTCTGTCTGGCGTCGATGTGGCGGCCTACACGCACACCGCGGCCACCAGCGATGCGGAGGCGGCGCGCTTCCTGCAGCACGCGCAGTTCTCGTCCACCGAGGCCGAGATCGCCGCCGTGCGGCGCGGCACCTATGCCAGCTGGCTGGCGGACCAGATCAACACCCCTATCGGCCAGACTGGCTGGGACTGGCTGGAGCAGCGCGGCTACGGGCGCAACGACAAGAACCAGTTCTTCTTCAACGACTACCCGGCCGACTACATGATCTGGCAACAGCTCATGTCGGCGCCCGACGCCATGCGCCAGCGCGTGGCGCTGGCGCTGTCGGAGTTTTTTGTCATCTCCATCAACGGCTCTGAATTCACCTGGCGCAGCCACGCGGTGGCGCACTGGTGGGACACGCTGGTGAGCCACGCTTTCGGCAACTTCCGTCAGTTGCTGGAGGCCGTGACCCTGCACCCCGCCATGGGCTGGTACCTCAACACCAAGGGCAACCAGAAGGCCGACGACAACGGACGCGTCCCTGACGAGAACTACGCGCGCGAGGTGATGCAGCTCTTCACCATCGGCCTGTACGAACTCCACCCCGACGGCACCGAGAAGCTGGACGGCAAAGGCGACCGCATCGAGACCTACGGCCAGTCCGACGTGACGAACCTGGCCCGCGTGTTCACCGGGTACGACTTTGATGTGCGGGCCGGAGAGCGTATCCGGCCCATCGGCGCGGACTATGACGTGGAGAGCCGGCATTTCGCGGCCCGGCCCATGGCGTTCGACCCTGACCTGCACTCACCCGAAGAGGTGCGGTTCCTGGGCGCCACCATTCCCGCGGGCACGCCCGGTCCGGTGGCCCTGAAGGCTGCCCTGGACACCCTGTTCAACCACCCCAACGTGGGGCCGTTTTTCGGCCGCCAGATGATCCAGCGCCTGGTCACCAGCCACCCCAGCCCGGCCTATGTGGCGCGGGTGGCGGCGGCGTTCAACAACAACGGGGCCGGCGTGCGCGGCGACCTGCGCGCGGTCTGGGCGGCCGTGCTGCTGGACGACGAGGCGCGCGGCCCCGCCGGGCTGACCGACCCGAATTTCGGCAAGGTGCGCGAACTCATGCTGCGGCTGGTGCACTGGGCGCGCAGTTTTGGCGCGACTTCGAAGGCCGGCTCCTGGAAGGTGGGCAACCTCAGCAGTTCCGAATGGTCGCTGGGGCAAAGCCCGCTGCGCGCGCCGTCGGTCTTCAACTACTACCGCCCGGGCTTCGTGCCGCCCGGCACGCCGCTGGCGGCCCGCGGCGTCACGGCGCCGGAGTTCCAGACCATCAACGAGACGACGGTGGGCAGCTACATCAACCACATGCAGTACGTGCTGCAGGAGGGCATCTACGTGAGCAGCCCGGATGCGCTGGAGGCCTACCCGGCCAACGGGTCGTGGGAGCCGGACATCGTGTCGGCCTACACCCGCCAGCTGCAGCTGGTGAACGACCCGCCCGCCCTGGTGGACCACCTGGCGCTGTTGCTGTGCGCCGGTCAGCTGTCGGCCGCCACGCGCCAGACCATCGTGACCGCGCTCCAGGCCGTCTGGATCGACCCGAAGGCGCCCGCCGAAGGGCGGCGCAACCGTGTCGGTGCCGCCATCTTCCTCATCATGGCCTCTGCCGAATACCTGATCCAGAAATGAGGGCCACCGCCATGCACCCCATCCTGCCCGGGCCGCTCTCGCGCCGTGCCTTCCTGCAACGCTCGGCCCAGCTGGCCTTCACCGGTGTGGCACTGCCCACGGCGCTCAACCTCGCCGCCATGGGCGAGGCGGCGGCCTTCAACGCCACCGACTACAAGGCCCTGGTCTGTGTGTTCCTGTTCGGTGGCAACGACTACGCCAACACCGTGGTGCCCTACGACAGCATGCGCTACGAGCAGTACCGCAGTGCTCGCGCCGACATCGCCCTGGACCATTCCCGCCTGCTGCCCCTGAACACCAGCAACCTGGCGGCGGGTCTGCGGTACGCATTGCACCCCCACATGGGCGGTCTGGCCGACCTGTTCAACGCCGGCCACGCGGCGGTGCAGCTCAACGTGGGCCCGCTGGTGGAGCCGCTGACCCGGGCCCAATACGAAGCCGAGCAGGGGCGCCAGCCGCCCAAGCTGTTCTCCCACAACGACCAGCAGTCGTACTGGCAGTCGTCGTCACCCGAAGGCGCCACCGCTGGATGGGGCGGGCGCACGGGTGATGCTGCCCGCGCACTGAACACCGGCAACCCGCTGTTCACCTGTGTTTCCGTCACCGGCAACACCGTGTTCCTCACCGGCAACGATGTGCTGGCTTACCAGGTCGGTTCCTGGGGTGCGGTGCGCATCAACGCGGTGGACCGCTGGGCGTTCGGCTCCGAAGCCGTCGGCCAGGCGCTGTCGCGCATCGTGCAGGAAGACCGCAGCCGCCAGCACGTGCTCGAAGGCATGTACAACAGCGTCACCCAGCGTGCGATCACCGCCGAAACGTCCATCACCGCCGCGCTCGAGGCCTACCCGGACGATCAGACCCACACGCAGTTCGCCACCATCCCCAACACCAACCTGGGCCGCCAGCTGCGCATGGTGGCGCGGCTGATCGCAGCCCGTGACCTGCTGGGCACCAAGCGCCAGGTGTTCTTCGTGTCCATGGGCGGCTTCGACACGCACGGTGGCCTGCTGCAGAACCATGGCGAGCTGATGCAGGAACTCAGCGATGCGCTGGCCGGTTTTTACCGGGTGACCGGCGACGCATCGGTGATGGGCGCAGGAGGCGTGGCCAACCAGGTCACAGCTTTCACCGCATCCGAGTTCGGCCGCACTCTCACCTCCAACGGCGACGGGTCCGATCACGGCTGGGGCGGCCACCACCTGGTGGTGGGCGGTGCGGTGAACGGTGGCCGGTTCTACGGCAAGCCACCACCTGTCAGCCTGGGCGACAGCGGCGGCCCAGAGGACCAGTGGCACGTGGGCCAGGGGCGTTTGCTGCCCAGCACCTCGGTGGACCAGTACGCCGGCACGCTGGCCAGATGGTTCGGCGTCAACGACACGGAGCTGGCGCGCATCCTGCCCAACCTGTCGAATTTCACCGAGGCCAACGGCTACCCGCCCGATCTGGGTTTCATGGCGACCTGACCCGCGGTAGCCCAGGCGACAGGCCCGGGCAGACAAGGCGGTGGCGGCTGCCTACCATGCGGCTGTCGACACGGGACCACCGTTCGCTGGTGGCCGGTCACTGCCTGGAGGCGATCCGCTCATGAAACTCTACGTCGCGCCGCGCGCGCCCAATCCCCGCCGCGTGCAGATGTTCCTGGCCGAAAAAGGCGTCGACCCTGCCGTCGCCGGTATCGAACGGGTCGATGTCGACCTCAACGCACAGGAACACAAAGGCGCCGCCTTCCGGGCCAAGAGCCCGCTGGCGCGCATCCCGGCGCTGGAACTGGACGATGGCCGCGTGCTGACCGAAACCCGCGCCATCTGCACCTACCTCGAAGGCCTGTATCCCGAGCCCAACCTGATGGGACACGACGCGACCGAGCGCGCCTTCATCGAGATGGCCGACCGGCGGGTGGAGTGGTACGTCCTGCTGCCCATCGCCAACTGCGTGCGCCACACCCACCCGGGCCTGGCGCCGCTGGAGCAACCGCAGTTCCCGGACTTTGGTCGATCACAGGGCGAGAAGCTGCGCGAGACCGCGGCCTGGCTCGACGGTGAACTGCAGCGCCAGCCCTGGATCGCCGGCGAGCGTTTCACCATCGCCGACATCACCGCCTTATGCGCGATCGAATTCGCCAAGCTGATGCGCTTCAACGCCGGCGCCGAGGGGTTTTCGGCGCTGCAGGCCTGGCGCGATCGTGTCGCTGAACGCCCCAGCGTAAAGGCCGCCTGATCAGTC
>NZ_JBPCSJ010000324.1:0-5123 GCF_051007235.1 Hydrogenophaga sp.
TGCGATTCGTCGGCCGTGGCGGTGCTGCTGGAGTTGCGCCGCGAGCTGCAGCAGCAGGGCAAGGCCTTGCGGTTGCACAACGGGCCGCAACGCCTGCGCGATCTGGTGGCGCTGTACGGCGTCCAGGAACTGCTCACCGTTTGAGTGCCGAACAGCCCCGGCCAAGGGCGGGGCAGGGGTAGCCGGTAAAATATCCGGTTCCCCGCAGCGGCAGGCCAGACGGCCCGACGCGAGCACTGGGGCTCCTCCTTCATGCCCGCCGTTTCCTTCCAGAATGTTTCCAAAACGTACCGCAGCGCGCGTGGTGAGCTGCAGGCGCTCAAGGGCGTGTCGTTCGACATCGAGGCGGGCGAGTTCTTTGGCCTGCTGGGTCCCAACGGCGCCGGCAAAACCACGCTGATCAGCATCCTGGCCGGCCTGGCGCGTGCCACCGGTGGCCGCGTGCTGGTGCACGGGCACGACGTGCGCACCGATTACGCCGCCGCGCGCCGCGCGCTCGGCGTGGTGCCCCAGGAACTGGTGTTCGACCCCTTCTTCAACGTGCGCGAAGCGCTGCGGTTCCAGTCCGGCTACTTCGGCATCCGCCACAACGACGCCTGGATCGACGAACTGCTCAGTGGTCTGGGCTTGGCCGACAAGGCCAGTGCCAACATGCGCCAGCTCTCGGGCGGCATGAAGCGCCGGGTGTTGGTGGCCCAGGCCCTGGTGCACAAGCCGCCGGTGATCGTGCTGGACGAGCCCACCGCTGGCGTGGACGTGGAGCTGCGGCAGACGCTGTGGCACTTCATCAGCCAGCTCAACAAGCAACAGGGCTGCACCGTGCTGCTGACCACCCATTACCTCGAAGAAGCCGAAGCCCTGTGCGGCCGCATCGCCATGCTCAAGCAGGGGCAGGTGGTGTCGCTGGCCAAGACCTCCGACCTGCTCAGCCGCGCATCGTCCAACGTGCTGCGGTTCAAGACCGATCAGGCGCTGCCCGCCGAACTGGCCGCCCAGGCGCGCGTCACCGGCCGCGTGGTCCAACTGCCGGCACACAACGCCATCGAGGTTGAGCAGTGGCTGGCGCGGGCGCGCGAAGCCGGCGTGACGGCCGAAGACGTGGAGATCCGCAAGGCGGACCTGGAAGATGTCTTCATCGATGTGATGGAGAAGGCTTCCGGCACGGGGGTGGCGGCATGAGTGGCTGGCAGATGCTGTTTTACAAAGAGGTGCTGCGCTTTTGGAAAGTGGGTTTCCAGACGGTGGCGGCGCCGGTGATCACGGCCATCCTGTATATGCTGATCTTCGGCCACGTGCTCGAAGACAGCGAGAAGGTGTACGGGCAGGTGAACTACACCGCCTTCCTGTTGCCGGGTCTGGTGATGATGAGCGTGCTGCAGAACGCGTTCGCCAACAGCAGTTCTTCGCTCATCCAGAGCAAGATCATGGGCAACCTGGTGTTCCTGCTGCTCACGCCGCTGTCGCACCGCGCCTGGTTCGTGGCCTATGTGGGCTCGTCGGTGGTGCGCGGGCTGGCGGTGGGCGCGGGCGTGATGCTGGCCACCTGGTGGTACGCCCAGCCCAGCCTGGTGGCACCGCTGTGGATTCTGGCCTTCGCTTTCATGGGCGCGGCCCTGCTGGGGGCACTGGGCGTGATCGCCGGTCTGTGGGCCGAGAAATTCGACCAGATGGCCGCGTTCCAGAACTTCATCATCATGCCCATGACCTTCCTCTCGGGCGTGTTCTATTCCATCCATTCGCTGCCCGATGTCTGGCAGCGCGTGAGCCACCTCAACCCGTTTTTCTACATGATCGACGGTTTCCGCTATGGCTTCTTCGGCGTCAGCGACGTCTCGCCCTGGTTGAGCCTGTCCATCGTCGCCACCGCGCTGGCCGTCGTCAGCACCGTTGCACTGCACCTGCTGCGCACCGGTTTCAAGATCCGCCACTGAGCGCCCCGCCCATGACCGCTGAACAACTGCAACACATCATCGCCGCCGGCCTGGCCTGCGAGCACCTCCAAGTCAGCGGCGACGGCCGCCACTGGTCGGCCGTCATCGTCTCGACCGAGTTCGAAGGCAAGCGCCCCATCGCCCGCCACCAGCGCGTGTACGCCACCCTGGGCGACCGCATGAAGACGGACGAGGTGCACGCCCTGTCGATGAAAACCTTCACCCCCGCCGAATGGTCGGCGCAGAACTGAAAGAGACCGCTTCATGGACAAACTGCGCATCACCGGCGGACGCCCGCTCAACGGCGAAGTCACCATTTCCGGCGCCAAGAACGCGGCCCTGCCCGAGCTGTGCGCCACCCTGCTGACCAGCGACCCGGTGCACCTGACCAATGTGCCGCGCCTGCGTGACGTGGCCACCATGCGGCTGCTGCTGGACAACATGGGCGTGAAGACCGAGACCCACGGCGAGCGCGGCGGCATGAGCTTCCAGGCGCCCGACAGCCTCAACCCCGAGGCGCCGTACGAGTTGGTCAAGACCATGCGCGCGTCGGTGCTGGTGCTGGGCCCGCTGCTGGCGCGCTTCGGCCACGCCAAGGTGTCGCTGCCCGGCGGCTGCGCCATCGGCTCGCGCCCGGTGGACCAGCACATCAAAGGCATGCAGGCCATGGGCGCCGAGATCGTGGTGGAGCACGGCTACATGGTCGCCAAGCTGCCGCAGGGGCGCAGCCGCCTGCACGGTGCCCGCATCGCCACCGACATGGTGACAGTGACCGGTACCGAGAACTTCCTCATGGCCGCGGCACTGGCCGAGGGTGAGACGCTGCTGGAGAACGCGGCGCAGGAACCGGAGATTCCCGACCTGGCCGAGATGCTGATCGCCATGGGCGCCAAGATCGAGGGCCACGGCACCAGCCGCATCCACATCCAGGGCGTGGACCGTCTGCACGGCGCCAACCACCAGGTGGTGGCCGACCGCATTGAGGCCGGCACCTTCCTGTGCGCGGTGGCCGCCACCGGCGGTGACGTGATCCTGCGCCATGCCCGCGCCGAGCACCTGGACGCGGTGATCGACAAGCTGCACGACGCTGGTGCGGAGATCGAAGCCGGCGACGGTTTCATCCGTGTGCGTGCGTCGGGTCGCCTGAAGGCGCAGAGCTTCCGCACCACCGAGTACCCGGGTTTCCCGACCGACATGCAGGCCCAGTTCATGGCGCTCAACTGCATCGCCACCGGCACCAGCAAGGTCACCGAAACCATCTTCGAAAACCGCTTCATGCACGTCAACGAGCTGGTGCGCCTGGGCGCCAAGATCCAGACCGACGGCAAGGTGGCCGTGGTGGACGGGGTGGAGCGGCTGCAGGGCGCGACCGTGATGGCGACCGACCTGCGTGCCTCGGCCAGCCTGGTGATCGCCGGTCTGGTGGCCGAGGGCGAGACCATCGTCGACCGCATCTACCACCTGGACCGCGGCTACGACCAGATGGAAGCCAAGCTGCGCGGCATCGGCGCCAACATCGAACGGGTGAAATGAACACCCCCGCCGCGCTTCGCGCGACCCCCTCAAGGGGGCAACGCGAGTGGCCCGGCAAAGCCGGTTCCACCGCGTTCGCTGGAACATGCATTGGTATGCTGAGCGAGCAGAACAAAACGTCAGGAACTTCTTTGTGATTACCCTTGCTTTGTCCAAAGGCCGCATCTTCGACGAGACCTTGCCGCTGCTCGCCGCGGCCGGCATCGAGGTGCTGGAAGACCCGGACACCTCGCGCAAGCTGATCCTGCCGACCAACCAGCCGGATGTGCGCGTGGTGCTGGTGCGCGCGACCGACGTGCCCACCTACGTGGAACACGGCGGCGCCGATCTCGGCGTGACCGGCAAGGACACGCTGATCGAACATGGTGGCCAGGGTCTGTACCAGCCGCTGGATCTGCAGATCGCCAAGTGCCGCATGAGCGTGGCGGTGCGCGACGATTTCGACTACGCCACCGCCGTGCGGCAGGGTGCGCGCCTGAAGGTCGCCACCAAGTACACCACCATCGCACGCGAATTCTTCGCCAGCAAGGGCGTGCACGTGGACCTGATCAAGCTCTACGGCAGCATGGAGCTCGCCCCGCTGACCGGGCTGGCCGACGCCATCGTGGACCTGGTGTCCACCGGCAAGACGCTCAAGGCCAACCAGCTGGTCGAGGTCGAACAGATCATGGACATCAGCTCGCGCCTGGTGGTCAACCAGGCCGCTCTCAAGCTCAAGCAGGTCGCCATCCGCCCCATCCTTGACGCCTTCACCAACGCCCTCCAGAAAGGCAATTCCACGTCATGAGCCTGACCGCCACGCCCCTTCGCCTGTCCACCGCCTCGGCCGATTTCGAAGCGCAGTTCGCCCATCGGCTGCACTGGTCGGCGGAGACGGACCATGCGATCGAGCAGCGTGTGGCGGACATCCTGGCCGATGTGCAGGCGCGCGGCGACGCGGCGGTGCTGGACTACACCGCACGCTTTGACGGATTGCAGGCGGCCGCCATGGCCGAACTGGAACTGACGCAGGCCGAGCTGAAGGCTGCATTCGACAGCCTGCCCGCTGCGCAGCGCATCGCTCTGGAAGCCGCTGCGGCGCGCGTGCGCCGCTACCACGAGGCGCAGAAAAAGGCGTCCGGCGAAAGCTGGACCTACCGCGACGAAGACGGCACCCTGCTGGGCCAGAAGGTCACGCCGTTGGACCGCGTGGGCATCTACGTGCCCGGCGGCAAGGCGGCTTACCCGTCCAGCGTGCTGATGAACGCGATCCCCGCGCACGTGGCCGGGGTGGGCGAGATCATCATGGTCGTGCCCACGCCCAAGGGCGATAAGAACCCGCTGGTGCTGGCCGCCGCTTACGTGGCCGGCGTCACGCGCGCCTTCACCGTCGGCGGCGCGCAGGCAGTGGCGGCACTGGCCTACGGCACGGCGACCGTGCCCAAGGTCGACAAGATCACCGGCCCCGGCAACGCCTACGTGGCCAGCGCCAAGAAGCGCGTGTTCGGCACCGTGGGCATCGACATGATCGCCGGCCCGAGCGAGAGCCTGGTGCTGGCCGACGGCAGCACGCCGGCCGACTGGGTGGCCATGGACCTGTTCAGCCAGGCCGAGCACGACGAGCTGGCGCAGTCCATCCTGCTGTGTCCGGACGCGGCCTACATCGACGCGGTGCAGGCT
>NZ_JBPCSJ010000325.1:0-8392 GCF_051007235.1 Hydrogenophaga sp.
GAAGCTGTGCTGCAACTGCTGCTCGCCCACCACGGTCAGCGGCTCGTTCCCCACCGCCCGCAGACGCCGGAGCGTGTCCGCGACCGGCGCGTCGTGCTTGTCGTTCGAGATCACCACCACGAAGCAGCGCGGATGGTAGAGCCCCACCACGCAGCGAAAACCGGCCGCGCGGCGTATGCGGGCCGCCATCGTCACCAGGATCTGGTGCTCAAGACCTGGTCCCGCCGATTCCGCCAATTCGTACAGATTGCTCACCAGCAGGCACACCACCGTGCATTCGCCGTCCAGCTGCGCCGTGCGCCAGAACGCGTGTTCGACCTGGGCCAGCAGCGCCGAACCGGTGGGCAGGCCGGTGGCCGGCTCGAGTTCCCGATGCAGGCGCGAGAGGCGCGCGAGCTGCCGGCTGGCCCGGTTGCGCAGCAGCACCAGCACGGTCGAGATGAGAAAAAAGGTCACGGTCACCACGGCCGTGAACAGCCAGGTGCCCAGGCCGAAGCCTGGCACGTCGAGCCCGCGCAGGTAGATGCCGATGACCATGGCGGCCAGGCAACCCACGGCCAGCACCATCCAGCGTGCCAGCTGGTCGCCGCGCCTGGCCGAACGGATCACCGCCACCAGCGCCAGCAGCACCGGCACCATGTTCACGGCAGCCGCAACCAGGAGCAGGGTGTGGAAGTTCTCGGGGGCCACCAGGCCGCCCATCACCGCCAGTGCCAGGGCCGCCACCAGCACCGCAGCGCCGCCCCAGGCCGTGAGCCGGTGCACCTGCGTGTCCTCGCGCGCCCCGCCCAGCCAGTTGCCCAGGTAGTACAGGGCCATGGCGCCCGCCAGTGGCCCCAGGCCGGCCTTGAGCACCATCAGCAGGCGCGCCGGCAGCGTGGGGAACAGCACTTCCGGCAGGCCGGTCATCACCACGCAGCTGGCACCGGTGACCAGCACGAATACCAGGTTGCGCACCGAGGCGAGGTTGCGGTGGCCCGGCACGTCGCCCAGCGCCAGCGCCGCCAGGGTCAGCAGGCCACCGAGCATGGCCGACCAGACGGCAATTTCAGGAGGGGACATGGCGGGATTATGGGTGGTGCCCTGTAGCAGTCCTGTGCATGGGCTCACGCATTTGCCGCCCGGCCGGTCTCGCAGGAGACCTGTCCGGATACCCCTGTCCAGGCCTGGGCTGCCGCCTCGTCGTCAGTGCCGTGAATCGCTCTCAGCTTTCTCCAAGGGCATGCGGCTGCTGTGGCACAACTGGCGTGCCGACAGAGTAGAAAAACCCGCCCGCCACATGGTGCAGGCTGCGCAGTTCATCGGGCGCGCTCTCAAAGTGCCAGCGCCCGTGCGAGAAAACGCGCTCATCGGCCCAGGCACTGACCACCTCGGCCAGGATCAGGTCGTGCGGCCCGGCCACATGTGCGGTGGCGGGCAGCACGCGGCATTCCATCCAAGCGATGGCGCCTTGCACCAGCGGGCAACCGGTTTCCGGCCCAGGCTCGAGAGTGACGCCGCAGCGCTGCAGTTTGTCGGGGTGGTCTTTGCCGCTCTCGCCACCGACCGCGCGGGTCAGGTCGGCCTGGGCGACGCAGGGCACGCAGACGCTGAGCACGCCTGACGCTTCGATGAGTGCGCGGGTGAGGGTGGCTTTGTCGATGACCACTGCCACCTTGGGCGGCGTGAAGTCCAGCGGCATGGCCCAGGCCGCTGCCATGACGTTGATGCGACCTGCGTGCGCGCTCCCCACCAGCACGGTGGGGCCGTGGTTGAGCAGGCGGCTGGCCTTGTCGAGCGGGACGGGTTGCATGGCCATGTCCTCGCTCCTCCCTGAAAGGTGGGTTTACGCCAGTTCGGCGATCAGCTCGATTTCGACGCAGGCCCCCATCGGGATCTGCGCGACGCCGAAAGCGCTGCGGGCGTGGGCGCCGGCTTGTGGGCCGAAGACTTCGCCGAAGAGTTCGCTGGCGCCGTTGGTGACCAGGTGCTGTTCGGTGAAGGTGCCGGTGCTGTTGACCAGGCTCATGACCTTGACGATGCGCTTGACGTCGTCCAGCGTCTGGCCGTTGGCCTTGCAGGCGGCGTCCAGCGTGCCCATGAGGTCGATGGCGATGGCGCGCGCGGCCAGCTTGCCTTCTTCGGTGGCCATGGTCAGGCCCAGTTGGCCGACCCAGGGTTTGCCGTCTTTTTTGGCGATATGGCCGCTAAGGAAAACGAGCTTGCCGGTCTGCACGAAGGGCACGTAGGCGGCGGCGGGCACGGCGACGGGGGGCAGGGCGATGCCCAGTTGGTTCAGCTTGTTGTAGACGCTCATGAGGGGCTCCGGTGAAGGGGTGAAACAGGTGCGGGCCATTCTATCGACGGGGTGTGTGCCGGCCTGCGGCGAGAGGGCCTGCATCAGCGGGATTCATGGCGCTCCAACGGCGCGCCGAACGGGGGCCAGTTCAGGCCTTGGCCGCTTGCAGTTCGGCCAGTTCGCCGGGGGGTGCCACCGTGACGGCCACCGACAGGCGGTGGTTCGCGCCGCCCTGGATGACGCCGCGCATGGGCGAAACGTCGGAGAAGTCGCGCCCGGTGGCCAGCTGCACATAGTCTTCGCCGGGGCTGCCCCAACCGCAGCGGTCGTTGGTGGGGTCGAAGTGGAACCAGGCGCCGTTGGCGCTGTCGGCGTCTGCCTCGGTACCGGCGGGCACGGGGGCATAGACCGACACCCAGGCGTGCGAGGCGTCGGCGCCGATCAGGCGCGGCTTGCCCGGTGGCGGCTGGGTGAGCAGGTAACCGCTCACATAGCGCGCGGGCAGGCCCAGGCTGCGCAGGCAGCCGATCATGATGTGGGCGAAGTCCTGGCAAACGCCCTTGCCCTGCTCCAGCGCCTGCAGCGCCGGGGTGTTGACCTCGGTGCTGGCGCTCTCGTACTTCAGCTCGGTGTGGATGCGCGTCATGAGCGCACGGGCCGCTTCGAGCACCGGCAGGCCGGTGACAAAGGCCGGGCGGGCGAAGGCGGCGAAGGCATCGTCGCGCGGCACATGAGGGGATGCGAAGAGGAATTCGCTCGCCGCGTCGTAGGGCGCGCCCATGCGGTAGCGGTGGTGGTTGCGCACCCGCTCCCAGCTCTGCGCCCGCCAGGCGGGGCTGTCGGGCAGGGGCGCGGGTGGTCGGGTCTCGATCAGGCTGTCGGCTTCGACGCTCAGCGTCTCGTGCGGTGCCTGCAGCGAAAAGAAGGTGCGCTGGTTGCCGAACACGTCGGTGGTCTGGCTGCGCGCCGCCGGCTCGGGCGTGATGCGCAAGGCGTGCGACCGCACGTGCTGGCAGGGCGTGTCCACCGGCGAGAGGTGCACCATGTGCTGCGCCATGTCGACGCTGCCCTGGTAGCGGTAGGTGGTGGTGTGCAGAACCCTGAGGATCACGGATACCCCCCCGCGTCGCCTGCGGCGCCACCCCCCACCGGGGGGCAACACCAGTGGCCCGGCAGAGCCGGTTCCACGGTGTTCCTGGTCTGGGTCCGTTGTGCTCGTGGCATGGCGCGCGCCGGTGGGCTGATCGTCATAGGCTTTGGTTGGCGCGGTCCGCGTGGCTGAAGTGCAGGCGGGTGATCTCTTCGGAGAGCTGTGATGCGGCGGCCTCGCACCCGTCCAGCAGCACCTCCAGATCGCCCCAGTGGCGCTCGCCATCGGTGTGGCGCTGCCAGTTGCTCAGCTCGGCCAGCACCCAGGTGTCGGGGTCGGGCAGGCCCTGGGCCAGCACCGCGTCCTGCACGGTGGCGGCCTGCGCCAGCTTGGCCAGGCGCGAGCGCAGGGTCTGCACCACCCAGGCCAGCGAACGCGGGTTGTCCCGGTCCATCACCAGCAGGTCCACCAGGGCCACCATGTCGCGGCGCTGCTGGTACATGGCGTGGAAGGTGATGGTGCTGTCGAACAGCGCGACCACCGCCTCGAAGCCGATCGGGTCGTGCAGGCAGCCGGTTTCCAGGCTCAGCCGCAGCGCGCGCGACAGCGTGGCGATGCGTTCGATGTGGCGGCCGATGGACAGCAGGCGCCAGCCGCTGTCGCGCACCATGCGGTCGGTCTGCGCGCCGGTGATGGCCGAGAGCAGTTCGCTCGCGCCCTGCAGCGCGGCCAGCGCCTCGGCGGTGCCGTATTCGGCGTCGGCCGCCATGGCGGCACAGTCGCGGGCGAACTCGGCCTCGGCGCGTTCGATCAGGTTCCAGTTCTCGGGCGAGAGGCGTTCGCGCACCTGCGACGCGGCCGACTTGAGCGCGCGCAGGTTGAAGCCGACACTGAAGCTCTGCCCGTACAGCGGCGAGCCCGGCGCGGGCGACAGGCCGGCCATGAGCGACCGGGCGAACACGCGCGAGGCCTGTTCGGCCGCCGGCACGCCGGGCAGCACCAGCGCGTTTTCCTGCGCGGTGGCCGACAGCCAGGCCATCAGCGGTTTGGAGTTGGGTTCTTCGCCGCCCAGGTGGTTGAGCACGATCTGGGCGAGCCGCACCGCGTTTTCGGCGCGTTCGGTGTAGCGGCCGAGCCAGAACAGGTTTTCCGCCGCGCGGCTGGTGACCGGCCGCTTCTGGTGCGCCAGCGCCATGGTGCTGGGCGCGCTCTGCAGCAGGCTGGTGTGGTCCACCGGGCCGTCGGTCAGCACCCAGCAGTCGGCGCTGCTGCCGCCGCGCTGCATGCTGGCCATGAGCTGCCCGCGCGGCGCCAGTCGCACCAGGCCGCCGGGCAGCACGCGCCAGCTCTGCGGGCCGTCGGCCAGCGCGAACACGCGCAGCATGGCCGATCTTGGGACCAGCCGTTCCCCGGTCCAGGTCGGTGTCTGGCCCAGGGGCAGCCAGGTCTGCACCGTGTAGTCGTCGGGGTGGCGCGCCATGCGGCCGGACCATTCGTCCAGTTCGCGGGCGCCCAGGCTCTGGCCCATGGCGGTGTCCAGGCCCGAACGCGGGTAGGTCGGCTTGACCACGCTGCTCTTGAGCAGCGGCAGCACCTCGCGCAGCGCAGCGTCTTCGCCGCACCACCAGGTGGCCAGCGATGGCAGGCTCAGTTCTTCGCCCAGCAGGTGGCGGCTGATGGCGGGCAGGAAGCCCAGCAACGCGCTCGATTCCAGTGGCGCCGAGCCCGGCGCGTTGGCCAGCAGCAGGTTGCCGGCGCGCAGCACCTGCAGCAGGCCGGGCACACCCAGGGTGGAGTCGGCGCGCATCTCCAGCGGGTCCAGCCACTCGTCGTCCAGCCGCTTGATGAGGGCGTGCACCGGCTCCAGCCCGCTGAGGGTTTTGAGGTACAGGCGCTGATCGCGCACCGTCAGGTCGCTGCCTTCGACCAGCGTGAGGCCGAGGTAGCGCGCCAGGTAGGCGTGTTCGAAATAGGTTTCGTTGTAAGGGCCGGGGGTCAGCAGGGCGATGCGCGCGTTGTCGCCTTCGGGTGCCATGGTCTTGATGCCGTCCATCAGCGCGCGGTAGCTGGCCGCCAGGCGCTGCACCTTCAGGCCAGCGAAGGCCTTGGGAAACTGGCGCGCGATGGCGATGCGGTTTTCCAGCAGGTAGCCCAGGCCCGACGGCGCCTGCGTGCGCTGGCCCACCACCCACCAGCGGCCATCGGGGCCGTGCGCCAGGTCAAAGGCCACGATGTGCAGCCAGGTGCCCCCCGCCGGCTGCACGCCCTGCATGGCGCGCAGGTAGCCCGGGTGGCCCTGCACCAGGGCGGCTGGCAGCATGGCCTGGCGCAGCAGGGTTTGCGGGCCGTACAGGTCGCCCATCATGGCGTTGAGCAGGCGCGCGCGCTGCAGCACGCCGGCCTCGATCTGCGCCCAGTCCTCGGGCGGCACGATGGTGGGGAACAGGTCCAGCGCCCAGGGGCGCTGCAGGCCCTTGGCGCTGTCGGCGTAGACGTTGTAGGTGACGCCGTTGTCGCGGATCTGGCGCTGCAGGTTGTCGGCGCGGCGGTTCAGGTCGGCCAGGCCGTCGGTGCCCACGTGGTCGAAGAAGCGCGCCCAGTGCGGCGCCAGCGCGTGCGGGTCGTCGCCGTCGCGCAGCTCGTCACGGTGGCCGGCGTCGGCCGGCATGGAAAGCGACAAAGCCCAGTCACCGGGCGATTCGGGACTGAGCTCGTCGAACAGGGAGTCTCTGGATTCTTCTGGGGTCACGGGGAGCGAGTATGCATGGGCAGGCACTTTGGCTGGTGCCGCAGCCGTCTCGTCCTTGCCCTGACCCGTGGTGTCTTTCACACGTTTGTTTGCTGGAACGGTGTGTCGAGTGCTGTGTCTTCCATCGAGGGCCAGCGCGGAACCGGCTTCGCCGGGCCGCTGCTGGCGCCCCCTGGGGGGTGACGCCGCAGGCGGCGCGGGGGGATCAATGCCTGAGGTCGAGCGTGAACGGGAACTCGCGGCTTGGCGTCGCTGGATTGACGACCATCTTGCCCGGGGTGTGGCCCATCTGGAAGAAGCGCGACAGGCGCCGGCTTTCGGCCTCGTAGGCGTTGATCGGGAAGGTGTCGTAGTTGCGTCCGCCCGGGTGGGCCACGTGGTACTGGCAGCCGCCCATGGACTTGTGCATCCAGGTGTCGACGATGTCGAACGTGAGCGGTGCGTGCGAGGGAATGGACGGGTGCAGCGCCGACGGGGGGCTCCAGGCCTTGTAGCGCACGCCCGAGACGAAGTCGCCCACGGTGCCGGTGGGTTGCAGCGGCACGGCACGGCCGTTGCAGGTGATGACGTAGCGGCAGTCGTTGTAGCCGGAGACGCGGACCTCGATGCGCTCCAGCGACGAGTCGACATAACGCACGGTGCCGCCGGGTGCGCCTTCTTCGCCCATCACGTGCCAGGGCTCCAGCGCGCTGCGCAGCGTCAGTTCGATGCCGCGCGCGGCCACCTGGCCCACCAGCGGGAAGCGGAACTCGAAGTGCGGCTCGAACCAGGCCATGTCCAGCGGGTAGCCGAAGTCGGCCAGGTCGGCCAGCACGTCCTCGAAGTCCATGCGGATGAAGGTTGGCAGCAGGAAACGGTCGTGCAGCTCGGTGCCCCAGCGCGTGAGCTTCTGGTTGAACGGCTGCTGCCAGAAGCGCGAGACCAGCGCGCGCAGCAGCAGCTGCTGGGCGATGCTCATGCGGGCGTGCGGCGGCATTTCAAAAGCACGCAGCTCCAGCAGGCCCAGGCGGCCGGTGGGGCCATCGGGCGAGTACAGCTTGTCGATGCAGAACTCGCTGCGGTGGGTGTTGCCGGTGACGTCGATCAGGATGTTGCGCAGCGTGCGGTCCACCAGCCAGGGCGGCATGTCCTGGCCGTGGGTCTGGCGGTTCTTGCCGATTTCCTGCAGCGCGATTTCCAGTTCGTAGAGCTGGTCGTTGCGCGCCTCGTCCACCCGCGGGGCCTGGCTGGTGGGGCCGATGAACAGGCCCGAGAACAGGTAGGACAGCGAGGGGTGGTTGTGCCAGTAGGCCACCAGACTGCCCAACAGCTCGGGCCGGCGCAGGAAGGGCGAGTCCGACGGCGTGGCGCCGCCGAGCACGAAGTGGTTGCCGCCGCCGGTGCCGGTGTGGCGGCCGTCGGTCATGAATTTCTCGGCGCACAGGCGCGTCTGGTAGGCCGCGTCGTACAGGAACTCGGTGCGCTCGACCAGTTCGTCCCAGCTGCTGCTGGGGTGGATGTTGACCTCGATCACGCCCGGGTCGGGGGTGACCTGCAGTGTCTTCAGGCGCGGGTCGCGTGGTGGCGGGTAGCCTTCGAGCACGACGGTCATGCCCAGCTGGGCGGCCGTGGCCTCGATGGCCGAGATCAGGTCCAGGTAGTCTTCCAGCCGCTGCATGGGCGGCATGAACACGTACAGGTGCTGGCCCTTGCCGCCGCTGGCTTTTTCGGCCTTGGGGCCGTTGGCGCGCTGCGGGTCGCGCGCTTCCACCACCAGGGCGGTGCGGGTCAGCCAGGCGGCCGATTCGCCGCGCTGCGGGAACTGGGCCGACAACAGCGCCTGCGCGCGTGCCGGGCCGGTGCCGGTGCCTGTACCGGGCTGTCCCTCGATGCCGGCATCGCCGGCGCCATAGTCAGCACCCTGCATCGACACCACGCCGCCTTCGGCAAAACCGCCGCCCATGGTGTGCGGCGAGACCTGGTGTTTCAGCGTCGCACCGCGCGGCAGCGGGTCGCGCGGGGTGTGCGGGTCCTGCTCGATGTGGTACGGGTAGTCCCCGGCCGAGACCCAGGGCAGCGAGTCCAGCGGCAGCCGGTAGCCCATCGGCGAGTCGCCCGGGATGAGGTACATGCGCTCGTCGCGGAAGACCCAGGGCCCGGTGGACCACTGGGTGCCGCTGACGCGGTGGTAGGCGCTTTTGCCGTCCTGGGATGCAGGGCCGGCACCATCGGCCTGCAGCGGCAGCAAATAGCCCACGGTGGCGTCCAGCCCCTGCGTGAACACGCGGCTCAGGCT
>NZ_JBPCSJ010000326.1:0-7688 GCF_051007235.1 Hydrogenophaga sp.
TCTGCTGGTCACCGACATCGACCGCGGGGGCGCCTTTGCCCACCTCTACGGCACCTGGGCGCTGCTGCCCGACGACGAACGCACGCTGATCCGTGGCTTCGTGCTCAACAAGTTCCGCGGCGACGCGGCGCTGCTGGCGCCCGCACCTCAGATGCTGCAAGACTTGACCGGTGTGCCGGTGGTCGCGACGCTGCCGATGTGGTGGCAGCACGGCCTGCCGGAAGAGGACGGTGTGTTCGATATGACCCCCACGCTCGGCACTGGCGTGTCCTCGCTGCCCCCCGAGGGGGCGCGTTTCGCCTTGGGGCGGCCCTGCGGCGAAACCATGACAAGACGTGACTGGACGACCATCGCAGTCATCGCCTGGCCGCGCATCAGCAACCTGGACGAGTTCCAGCCGCTCAAGAACGTGCCGGGCGTGCGCCTGGTCTGGGCGCGCACGCCGGCCGACTGCGCCGGCTCGGACTGGATCGTGCTGCCGGGCTCCAAATCGACTGCGGCCGACCTGGCCTGGTTGCGCGCGCAGGGGCTGGACCGGGCCGTGGCCGACCACGCGGCGCGGGGCGGGGCGGTGCTGGGCATCTGCGGCGGGCTGCAGGTGTTGGGCGAGGCGCTGATCGACACCCATGGCATCGACGGGAATGCGCCCGGCCTGGGCCTGCTGCCGCTGGTGACCGCCTTCGATGCGGACAAGACCGTGTGCCGCACCACCGCCCGCTTCGGCGAGCTGACCGGCCCATGGCAGGCGCTGTCCGGCGTCAACGCCGCGGGCTACGAAATCCACCATGGCCAGACCGCACAACACCCCGCCATGGCCGCCAAAGGCGACATCGCGCGCGAGGTCATCCCCGGCCTGGCCTGGCAGAACGCCGCCGGCAACGTGCTGGGCTGTTACCTGCACGGTCTGTTCGAAGACCCGGCCGTGCTGCGCGCGCTGTGCGGCGCCACCGTGCCCACGCTGGAGACCGTGTTCGACGGTCTCGCCGATTTCCTCCAAACCCATGTCGAGCCGGGTGTGCTCGACGCCCTGATCCACAAGGACTGAACCATGCCTTACACCGTTGCCGCCATCGACGACATCACCCAGCCCGCGCTGGCCGCGCGCCTGCAGCACCTGCTCGACAACAAGACCAAACCGGTCGGCTCGCTGGGCCAGATCGAGCGGCTGGCGCAGCGCATCGGCCTGGCGCTGGGCAGCGAGGCCCCCGCGCTGAAGGACCCGCAACTGGTGGTGTTCGCTGGCGACCACGGTCTGGCGGCCCGCGGCGTCTCGGCCTACCCGAGCGACGTGACCTGGCAGATGGTCGAGAACTTCCTGGCCGGCGGCGCCGCCGTCAGCGTGCTGGCGCGGCAGAACGGCATCGGCCTCACGGTGGTGGACTGCGGCGTGCGCCACGACTTCGCGCCCCGCGCCGGGCTGGTGATGGCCAAGGTGGCGCCGGGCACGGCCGATGCCCTCGAAGGCCCGGCCATGAGCGCCGAACAGCGCGACCAGGCGCTGGCCAACGGCGCCGCACTGGTGAAGCGCCTGCCGGGCAACGCCCTGCTGCTGGGCGAAATGGGCATCGGCAACACCTCGGCGGCCTCGTTGCTGATGAGCCGTCTGACCGGGCTGGACATCGTGGACTGCACCGGCGCTGGCACCGGGCTGGACGCGCCCGCGGTGCAACGCAAGATCGGCATCCTGAGAGACGTGCTGGTCCGCCACCCCGACGCCAAGACGCCGCTGGACGTGCTCGCGGCCTTCGGTGGTTTCGAGATCGCGACCATGGTGGGCGCGGTGCTGCAGGCCGCGGCCGAGCGCCGCGTGATCGTGGTGGACGGCTTCATCGCCACTTCGGCCGTGCTGGTGGCCAGTGCGCTGCAGCCGGCGGTCCTGCAGCGCTGCGTGTTCGCCCACCGTTCGGGCGAACGTGGTCACGCGCTGATGCTGGCCCATCTCAAGGCCGAGCCGCTGCTGGACCTGGGCCTGCGCCTGGGCGAAGGTTCGGGCGCTGCGCTGGCCTGGCCGCTGCTGCAAAGCGCCTGCGCCATCTTGCGCGAAATGGCCAGCTTCGAGTCGGCCGGCGTGTCGCGGCAGGACGAAGCGGCCACGACCACATCCCCAGAGGCCTGAAACCATGCCAGACGAGCGAGGCAGCCCCATCCAGCGCAGCCGTGGAACCGGCTTCGCCGGGCCACAGGCTGCGTCCCCCCTCCCGCAGGAGAGGGGGGAGGACGCGCAGCGGCGCAGGGGGGTGTTCCTGTTCATCCGCCACTTCTTCATCGCGCTGCAGTTCTTCACCCGCATCCCGGTCACGGGGCGGCTGGCGGACTGGGTCGGCTTCTCGCCGGCCATGTTGCGTGCGAGTGCAGCGCACTTTCCCGGCGTGGGCTGGGTGGTGGGCGGGCTCACGGTATTGGTGTTCTGGGGGCTGACGCAGGCCTTGCCGGGGCAGGCCGCATCGGCCTGGGTGGCGGCGGTGCTGAGCACCGCGTTCAGCGTCTGGCTGACGGGGGCCTTCCACGAAGACGGCCTGGCCGACACGGCCGATGGTCTGGGCGGTGCCGTGAGCCGCGAACGCGCGCTGGACATCATGAAGGACTCGCGCATCGGCAGCTACGGCGCCATCGCGCTGGTGCTGGCCCTGCTGACCAAGGTGTCCTTGCTGGGCCTGCTGGCGCAGGCCGGGGGTGTGCGGCTGGCAGCGCTGGCGCTGTTCGCGGCCCACGTCACCTCGCGCCTGATGCCGCTGCTGGTCATCCGCACCCTGCCGCACGTGGGGGACACGCCCACGTCCAAGAGCAAGCCGCTGGCCGAGAGCATCGGTACCCGCGGGCTGATCGCCGGGTTGCTGTGGTGGGTGCCTGCCATGGCGCTGGCCGGCTGGCTGGCACCCGGTGCGCCCTGGCTGCCGGCGGTGCTGGGCGCGCTGGCCGGGCTGGCCTGGATGTGGCGCCTGCTGCGCCAGCGCCTGCAGGGCTTCACTGGCGACGGGCTGGGCGCGACCCAGCAGCTGAGCGAGCTGCTGTTCTACCTGGGCATGGCCCTGGCGCTGGTGTGAGGCGCAGGTGAATCTCTGATGAAACTATGGCTTTTGCGCCACGCGCGGGTCACGCTGGAAGCGGGGCTGTGCTATGGCGCCAGCGACGTGCCGGCCGACCCGGCGCTCACACGCATCGCGGCCGAATCGGCGGCCGCACGCTTGCCGCCGGGGCTGCCGGTGTGCGTGTCGGCCCTGGGGCGGGCGCAGCAGCTGGCCCGTGAACTGCATGCCTTGCGGCAGGACCTGGGGCCGGCGTTCACCGACCCGCGTCTGAACGAAATGGACTTCGGCCACTGGGAGCTGCAGCCCTGGGACGCCATACCCCGCGCCGCCTTCGATGCCTGGATGGCCGACTTCGCGCACCACCGGTTTGGTGGCGCCGAGAGCACGCAGCAGATCATCGACCGCGTGGCCGACGCGCTGGACGATCTGCGCCAACGCTGGCAAATGCAGGCAGTGGGTGAAGCGGTCTGGGTGACCCACGCGGGTGTGATCCGCGCGGCGCAGTACGTGGCCACGCATGGGCACGGACCGATCCGCTACGCCAGCCAGTGGCCGCGAGAGGCGCCCGAGCCGGGTGGCTGGATGGCGCTGGAAATCTGACCTCGCCCGAAAGCTGCCCAGCCGCTCAGCCCGTGGTCTTGGGCTTGAAGTCGCAGTAGGCCGACACCGCGCACTGGTGGCACAGCGGCTTGCGCGCCTGGCACACGTAGCGCCCGAGCAGGATCAGCCAGTGGTGCGAGTCCACCGCGTAGGCCGCTGGCACGCGCTTGAGCAGTTGCTGCTCCACCGCCAGCGGCGTCTTGCCCGGTGCCAGGCCGGTGCGGTTGCTGACACGGAAGATGTGCGTGTCCACCGCCATGGTGGGCTGGCCGAAGGCCACGTTGAGCACCACATTGGCCGTTTTGCGGCCCACGCCAGGCAGGGCTTCGAGCGCTTCGCGGGTGCGCGGCACCTGGCCACCGTGCTGCTCCACCAGGATCCGGCAGGTCTGCATCAGGTGCTTGGCCTTGCTGCGGTACAGGCCGATGGTCTTGATGTACGACTCCAGGCCTTCGAGCCCGAGGTCCAGGATCTGCTGCGGCGTGTGCGCCACCGGAAAGAGCTTGCGGGTGGCCTTGTTCACGCCCACGTCGGTGGCCTGGGCCGACAGCAGCACCGCGGCCAGCAGCTCGAACACGCTGGTGTATTCCAGCTCGGTGACCGGGTGCGGGTTAGCGGCCTGCAGGGTGGCAAAGAAGGACTGGATGGCGGCGGTTTTCATGCCGCGCAGTGTATCGGCCGGGGCTCAGTGCAGGCGCGACGCGTCCAGGTAGCGCTGCGCTTGCGGCAGGCGCTCGACCATCCAGCCCGCGTCCACGGCCAGCGCGGCCAGCACGTCGGCCGGCAGGTCGTCCACCGCCCCGGCGTTGGCCTCGGGGGCCGCGGCCAGCAGTTCGGCCACATGCAGCACCGCGCCCAGGCGCGAAAACGGCTGTGCCGCCATCGGGTTGGCGGCGGCGTCCAGCGCCTGGATCATGGCGTCGGGGAAGTTCCAGCAGCGTGCCAGCTCCGCGCTCACCTGGCCTTCGGTCAGGCCCAGCAAGGCCTCTTCGCGTTGCCAGCGTTCGCCCGGTGCTTGCGGCTGGCGTTCGAATTCGATCACGCTGGACGGCGATTTCATGCCCATCAGCAGTTCACCCACCCGCACCATGAAGCCGGTGAGCCAGGCCTGTTCGCTGTCCGAGCCAATGCCGTGGGCCAGCCACTGGCTCAGGCCGCCGCGCGCCTGGCTGGCGCGCCAGAAGGACTCGCGGTCCAGGCCGGGCGAGACCGGAAAAGCGTCGTTGAAGCACGAGGCCAGCGCCAGTGCACGCACCTGGTTCATGCCCACTCGGTTGATGGCTTCTTCCAGGTTGCTCACCTTCTGCCGGTTGCCATAGTGGGCGCTGTTGGCCAGGCGCAGCAACTGCACCGCCAGCGCGGGGTCGCGGGCGACGGCGTCGCGCAGGTGCGTCACCGGCACGTCTTCCTCGTTCAGCGAACGGATCAGCTCGTGTGCCACCTCGGGCATGGTCGGCAGGGTCAGGTCTTTGAAAAATTCGGCCACGGTCATGTGGGGGCTCCGGTCGAGACGGGTGGTCATGCGGTCGATTCTTGCGGTTTGTCACCGGGTGCAAGCCCCGATAACCGGCTCAAACCACAGCCATTTGAGGCGCCGGATCGTGGCTGTGCCGCAGCGTGTGTGCGCTTTGGCACGCCCGCGCCACCCGGTGTGGCCGGGGCGCTACCATCGCAAGCACCCCGTTTTTCACCTGCAGAGACCCGCCATGTCCTTCCAGATCCCCTTTGCCGACCGCCTGAACAACGTCGAAACCTCCGCCATCCGCGAGCTCTTCAAGCTGCTGGGCAAGCCCGGCATCATCAGTTTTGCCGGCGGCTTCCCGGACAGCGCCCTGTTCGACGTGGACGGCATCCGCGAAGCGGTCAACGCCGCGCTGACCGAAGAAGCCGGCGCCACGCTGCAGTACGGCGCGACCGAGGGTTACAACCCGCTGCGCGAACAGCTGGCCGCGTTCATGACCAGCAAGGGCAACCAGGGCGTGACCGCCAGCGACCTGATCGTCACCACCGGCAGCCAGCAGGCGCTGGACCTGCTGGGCAAGACGCTGATTTCCCCCGGCGACAAGGTCATCGTCGAAGGCCCGACCTTCCTGGCCACCATCCAGTGCTTCCGCCTGTACGGCGCGCAACTGGTCACCGCACCGGTGGACGGACGGGGCGTGGACACCGAGCAGCTGGAACAGCTCATCGTCGAGCACAAGCCCAAGTTCATCTACCTGATCCCGACCTTCGGCAACCCTAGCGGCGCCATGCTCAGCCTGGAGCGCCGCCAGCGCGTGCTCGAACTGGCCGTGCAGCACAACGTGCTGGTGGTGGAGGACGACCCGTACGGCGACCTGTACTTCGGCGACGCGCCGCCGCCCAGCCTGCTGGCCCTGAGCGCCAGCGTGCCCGGCAGCCGCGAGCGTCTGGTGCACTGCGGTTCGCTGTCCAAGGTGCTCTCGCCCGGCCTGCGCGTGGGCTGGATGGTCGGTCCGGCCGAGCTGCTGGCCAAGGCCACCATGTGCAAACAGTTCAGCGACGCCCACACCAGCACCTTCGCCCAGGCAACCGCGGCGCAATACCTCAAGGCCGGCCGCATGCCCGCCACGCTGGCCAAGGTGCGCGCGGTCTACGCCGAGCGGGCCGCGACCATGGGCAACGCCCTGCGCCGCGAGCTGGGCGACGCCATCGAATTCGTGCAACCGCAAGGCGGCCTGTTCGTCTGGGCGCGCCTCACCGGTGCGGGCGGCAAAGTGGCCGACGGCGGCGAGCTGGCCAAACGCGCGATTGAAAAAGGCGTGGCCTTCGTGCCCGGCGCGCCGTTCTACGCCAACCACCCCGACCACGCGACCCTGCGCCTGAGCTTCGCGACGGTGGGCGTGGACAAGATTGAAGAGGGCGTCGGGCGGCTCGCACAGGCGGTGTGACCCGTCCTTCGCAAGACCGTGGGGGGCGAGCGACCACCACACACAGGAAGACCGCACGTGAACCTGCACCGTCGCACCGCGATCCTGGTCAGCCTGTCGGCCATTGCGTCCCGATGGGCCAGCGCCCAGAACCAGCCCCAGCCAGGCGCCAGCGTGGTGGACAGCGTGGCGCTGTATGTGCTGCCCACCGACGGCGTGGTCGAGCAGGCGGCGGCCCAGGTGGCGCGTGCGCTGTCGCAGGACACGGGGCTGTGGGTGAAGGCTTCGCTGTGGGTGCCACCGGGCCCGCTGGCCCCGCTGCCGGGCGGCCAGCAGTTCGCAGGCGAGGATTACCTGGCGCTGGGCAGTGCGGTGGCCAAGCGCCTGCAAGACGCCGGGCCGCGCACTTACTTCATCGTGCTGACGGACCGCGACATCAACGCCCGGTCGCAGAATTTCCGGTTCCAGTTCTCGATGCACAGCCCGATGCAGCGCACCTCGGTGCTGTCGGTGGCGCGCCTGCTGACCGCCAAAGACGGCAACCCCGCGCCGGGTGAGGTGGTCGGCGCCCGGGTGCAGAAGATGCTGATGCGCACCGTGGGCGAGATGCGGCTGGGCTGGCAGCGCACCAGCGACCCGGCCGACCTGATGTACGCACCGATCATGTCGGTGGACGACATCGACGGCATGGATGTGGCCTACACCGTTCGCACCCGCCAGCTGGTGCGCTGACGCCCGACCCCGACCACTGGACAGGTGCCACCCATGCCCACCGTCATCGGCATCGACCACATCTACATCACCGTCTCGGACCTGGCGCGATCGCGGGCGTTTTACGACCGGGTGTTCGGCCAGGTGCTGGGTTTTCGGCGCAATGTGTTCGAGATCGGCGGTGACCCGCACGTGCAGTACTACAACCGCCACTTCGGTTACGTGCTGCGGCCTGCGCGGGTCGATTCGCCGCACCAGCCATACGCACCGGGGTTGCACCACCTGTGCCTGCGGGTGGACACGGTGGACGATGTGCGGGCGGTTGCCGAGGCGCTGAACGCGGCCGGCATCGCCGCCACGCCGGCCTCACTGCACGGTGACTACGCACCCGATTACTGGGCAACGTTTTTCACCGACCCGGACGGCATCCGCCTGGAGGTGACCAACTACCGTGCCGAGC
>NZ_JBPCSJ010000327.1:0-14754 GCF_051007235.1 Hydrogenophaga sp.
AGGGTTCAGACGGGGGTCGGGCAGTCCCTCCAAGCCCAACGGGCTTGGACCTCCCGATACATGCTGAACGTTGACCATGCGCACCGGCTGTGCCAGCGGCTGGGTCTGCAGTTCGCACTGGTAGAGCGGGCTGGTGTCGTTGTCTTCGGGCGTAGGGGCAGCCTTCACGCCCAGTTTGTCTTGCGCAAGCTGGCCCAGCAGGCTCAGCACCTGGGCCTTGTGGTCGGCGCTGAGGTTGTTGCGGGCGCTGTGCCGCGCGCGCAGGATCACCAGCTGATCGCGCGCGGGGTCGCTGCCGTCGTGCACCGGGTGGTCCACCAGGGTGAAGTGGGTGGCGGGGGCCGCGGTGCGTACGGTGCCCGTGGCACTGCTTTGGTGGCGCTGCGCGTCCAGCGCTTCGATCTGGCGTTTGAGCAGGCGCTCGCCCTGGGTGCTGTCTTCGTAGGCGTAGGCACCGGGCACGTCGGCCACGCTCAGGTGGGCCAGGCTGGCCGGCAGGTTCTGCCCGGTCTGCTGTTGCGGGCGCAGTTGCAGCGTGCGGTGGTCGCCGCTGGCCAGCTCCAGGCTGGCGGTGCGCACGCGGGCGTGGGTTTCCACCCGCGTGAGGCTGTCTTCCTTGAGCACCGCGCCAGCCTGGGTGAAGCGCACCCGGCTTTGCGCGTTGGGCTGCAAGGCGCCGTTGTGGTCGGCGATCACCAGGGTATGGCTGCCCTCGCTCTTTGCACCCTCATGCTCCCACCAGTAGAACAGCCCTTCTTCGCGCAGCAGGCGGTGCACATAGGCCAGGTCGCTCTCGTTGTACTGCACGCTCAAGCTGCGGCGGGGGTACACCGAGGGATCGGCCAGGTCCCAGCGCCATTGCGGTTTGAGCACGCCTTGTCCGGCCCAGCCGCTGAAGATTTCGTCCACGATCTCCATCACCGTCTGGTCCTGGAACACGCAGCTGTCCTGGTTGTGACCCAGGAAGGCCAGCCAGGGTTGGATGACGATGCGATACCGTGCCAGGCCCCCGTCGGAGCCCAGCAGCGCGAAGCTCGTCACGTGGCCGTGCCAGGGGCGCAGGCCGCCGTCGGCGGTCAGCAGCTCCAGCAGCACGGGCTGGCCGATCAGGCTTTTGAGTTCCAGGTGCGCGTCGCCGGCCAGCGCGTGCACCACCAGCTGCGTGGCGGCTGACGGGGCCGGTGCGCTGTCGGGGGCGCCGGCCACCGGGCCGATCGCCTCGTCCACCTCCACACGCTCGGCCACCAGGGCGTCGGTGCCCAGCGGGGTGTGCAGGCGCAGCAGGCGCGCGTTCTGCGTGGGCAGCGCGCTCAGGTAGGCCAGGATGCTTTCGTACAGACTCATGTTTGTGTTCTCCCTGCAGGTTCTGTGGTCCGTTTCAGCGGTGGATGCGCACCAGGTGCAGGCGGGGCTGGGGTCGCAACCACAGCGTCCAGCGCAGGCCGCCGCACACCACGTCCAGCGCGCACAGGCCTGCCGCGTCTGCGGCGCCACCCGCGGCCACCGGGTCGCACAACTCCAGCCGCCACAGCCGGGCCGACAGGTGCCGGACCAGCTCCGCCGCCAGCGCCTGTGAGCGCAGCCCGGCGTCCTGCAACCAGTCCACCAGCGCATCGGGTTCGTCGGTGGCCGCGCCCTGGTGCTGCAGGCGCCAGGCGGTGGTCATCTGCCAGCTGGTGGGCAGGCAGTTGCGGGCAATGGCTTGGCGCTGTTCGGTGCTCAGGTCCATGTCGATCTCCGGTGGGGCCAAACGCAAAAGGGGATGGGCCTCAGGCGACCGTGTACTTGAAGTCGCCGTTCTTGGCGGCGCTGACCTTGATGCGCTCGATGGCCTTGCCCTGTGCCATCTGGGCCAGCACGTTTTCGGCGATCTCGGGCAACAGCGTGCCGCTGAGGATGTGGTCCACGTTGCGGGCGCCACTGTCCACCTCGGTGCAGCGGGCCAGCACGGCTTCGACGAGTTTGGTGTCGTAGTCGAACACGGCCTTGTGGTTGGTGGCCACGCGGGCGGCGATGCGGTCGAGCTTCAAGCGGATGATGAGTTCGAGCACATCGTCATTGATGGGGTAGAACGGCACCACCTTCATGCGGCCCAGGAAGGCCGGCTTGAAGCTCTTGAACAGCACCGGGCGCAGCGCTTCGGCCAGCGCATCGGCGGCGGGCAGCTCGTCGGCGCTCTTGTTGATGCAGGCCTGCATGATTTCGCGCGAGCCGACGTTGCTGGTGAGGATGATGACGGTGTTGCGGAAGTCGATCTCGCGGCCTTCGGCATCGTCCATCACGCCCTTGTCAAACACCTGGAAGAAGAGTTCCAGCACGTCCGGGTGGGCCTTCTCCACCTCGTCCAGCAGCACCACGCTGTAGGGGTTGCGGCGCACGGCTTCGGTGAGCACACCGCCTTCGCCGTACCCCACATAGCCGGGGGGCGAGCCCTTGAGGCCCGAGACGCTGTGCGCTTCCTGGTACTCGCTCATGTTGATGGTGACCAGCTTCTTCTCGCCGCCATACAGCGCCTCGGCCAGCGCCAGCGCGGTTTCGGTCTTGCCCACGCCGCTGGGGCCGGCGAACAGGAACACGCCCTTGGGCTTGTTCGGGTCTTCCAGATTGGCGCGCGCGGTGCGCACGCGCTGGGCCACCGCTTCGAGCGCGTGGTCCTGGCCGATTACCCGCGCCTGCAGCATCGGCTTGAGCTTGAGCACGTTCTGGATCTCGTCCTTGACCATCTTGCCCAGCGGGATGCCGGTCCAGGCGGCAACGATCTCGGCCACCACGTGGCCGTCCACCTGCATGGGGATCATGGGCGTTTCACCCTGCAGCGCGGCCAGTTCGGCCAGCTTGGCTTGCAGCTCCGCCTGGGCCGGCGACAGCGCGGGCGCAGCGGCCTTGGCGCCCTTCTTGGCGGCCGGCTTCTTCTTGCCCTCTTCTGCGGCGGGCGCTTCGTCTGCGACGGCCGCGGCCTGGCTGGCCTGCTTCTCGGCTTCCAGCTTTTCGCGCAGCTGCTGGACTTCGGTCACCAGCGCCTTCTCTTTCGAATAGCGCCCGGTCAGCGTGTCCAGCTCGGCCTGCACCGCATCGCGCTGGGCCTTGAGCTCGGCCAGCTTGTCCTGGTGCGAGGTGCCGGCAGCGGCCTCGCGCTCCAGCGCGCCGATTTCCACCGCCAGCCGCTCCAGCAGCTTGGTGTTGTCTTCCATCGCCGCGGGCACCGCGCTCTGGCCCAGCGCCACCTTGGCGCAGGCGGTGTCGAGCACGCTGATGGCCTTGTCGGGCAGTTGTCGACCGCTGATGTAGCGGGCCGACAGGCGCACGGCTTCGGTGATGGCCTCGTCGAAGACGCGCACGTTGAAGTGCTTTTCCATCAGCGCGGCCATGCCACGCAGCATGGCCGCCGCAATGGGCTCGGACGGCTCCTCGACCTTGACCACCTGAAAGCGGCGGGCCAGGGCGGCGTCCTTCTCGAAGTACTTTTTGTATTCGGCCCAGGTGGTGGCGGCCACGGTGCGCAGCTCACCGCGCGCCAGCGCAGGCTTCAAGAGGTTGGCCGCGTCGTTCTGCCCGGCCTGACCGCCAGCACCGATCATGGTGTGGGCTTCGTCGATGAACAGGATGATCGGGTGCGGGCTCTTCTTGACCTCGTCGATCACGTTCTTCAGGCGGTTCTCGAACTCGCCCTTGACGCTGGCGCCGGCCTGCAGCAGGCCCATGTCCAGCGTGTGCAGCTCCACGCCCTGCAGCGGCGGCGGCACGTCGCCCGCGGCGATGCGCAAGGCCAGACCCTCGACCACGGCCGTCTTGCCCACGCCGGCCTCGCCGGTGAGGATGGGGTTGTTCTGGCGGCGGCGCATCAAGATGTCGATCGCCTGGCGGATCTCGGGATCGCGGCCGATCACCGGGTCCAGCTTGCCGTCGCGCGCACGCTGCGTGAGGTTGGTGGTGAACTGGTCCAGCGCGGGCGTTTTGCCCGGCACCGGGGCATCGCCCGCGGCCGCGTCGGCGCCGTCTTCGGCGGCCGGCGCATCGGGCGCGCGCAGGCTCTGCGCGGCTTCTTCCGAACCCTTGGTGATCTCGTCGAGCTTGTGCTTGAGATCGTCCAGGCGGAACTTCGCAAACAGCTTGCTGCCACGAAAGGCCAGCTGGCTCAGGCTGGGTTCGGTCAGCAGGGCCAGCAGCAGGTGGCTGCTGCGGATGCGGCTGTTGTGCGCGTCCAGCGAGGCGATCAGCCAGGCGTGTTCCAGCAGCGTGGGCAAATGGGCGCTGAAGACCGGCGTGCGGGTGTTGCCGTTCTTGAATCGGGTGAGCTCGTTTTCGAGATCGCGTGACAACGCGGTGGGCGACACGTCCGAACGCTGACACAGCAGGGAGAAGTCCGATCGTGGCTGCTCCAGCAGGGCCAGGAACAGGTGTTCGATGTCCACCTCGAAATGCGACTTGGCCATGCAAAGGCTGGCGGCACGCTCGGCCGCGCGTCGGCAGTTGTCGTTGAGCTTGGAAATCAGGGTCTTGAGGTTGTTACTCATGTAGTGGTGTGACAGAAAAGATCGTTTTGTGATGAGTGGCTCAGTGCGCAGCGTGCAGGTCGTAGCCGGCATCGCAGCGGTCCTGCGCCACCGGGCCAGAGACAAGGTAGGTCTCCCAACCCAGCCGCGGGCCGCGGTCGCCGCCCAGGCGCACCGGCTGCACTTCGCTGGCTTTGAGCTGCAGGCGCACTTCGTATTCCAGGCTCACGCCGGTCAGCTGGGTCACCAGCTGCTTGAGCGCCAGCGCCGCGCTGCCGCCCGGCAGGAAACGGCGGTACCGCTCCAGGTTCAGCGGGCCGATGGTCAGGCCCACGCGCAGGTCTCGCTGCCAGACCCGCTCGCCCGACAGGGCGGTCGAACCCAGTTGCGCGTTGCCCAGGCCCAGGCGCGTCTGGTGCTCCGTCGGCAGCTTGAACCAGCGGCCCACGAACTGCGTGACCTTCACCGGCACGCGGAAATACAGCGAAAGCACCTGCTGCAGCGCGGTGGCCGACACCGTCCGCTGCTGGAACAGACCGCTGAGGAAGGCGATCATTTCGTCGGACACGCCGCCCTGTTCCGCCGCCAGCCGGTTGCGCAGCGACTTCTGCCCCAGGCCCGTGAGCGACAGCACCTGCGGCAAGAACTGGTTGCGCCGGTCCGATTCGTAGCGGATGGCCAGACGGTGTTTGCGCCAGGCCTGGTAGAACAGCACCACGGAACGGTGCAGAAAGATGTCGAGAAAGGCGCGTGCCGAGCTGTCGCGCTGCAGTTGCTCGCGCCGGGCGAACAGCTCGGTGTAGAAGATCGGCAGCGTGCCGCCCGCGCCCAGCAGGCTCATGAACGCGGGGGTGATTTCCAGCCGGTTCACCTGCCCCGGCGCCAGCCGCCGCGGCAATGCCTGCGTGGCCGCGGCGATGGTTTCCAGCGTGGTCCGCTGGCGGTCGGGCAGATCGGGCTGGTCGCGCCAGAGCGTCTCGAACCGCTCGATCTCGCTGGCCGGGAACGACATGTTCAATGAGTTGCGGAACGACAGGCGCTGCGCCATCACCTCGGTGGGCGTGAGCCCCTCGTGGCGCACGAACCAAGCCTCCAGCAAGCGCACCGCCTGGAAAAACTCGAAGCTGTGCGGCTGCTCGAAGAGCTGATCGATCACAGCAACGGATGGCAGCCGGTGCGTCGTTCGCATGTGATGAGTTCTTCCTGGGTCCGGGCGGACACCAGCTTGAGCTGGGTGAAGCTGTTGATGTGGGTGTACAGGCCCAGGAAACGGTCCATCACCTGCGCAAACAGCCTCAGACCCGAGCCCACAAAGCTCGACTCGTCCACTGTCAGGCGGATTTCGGTGCCACGCACGAAGGTGGAAAACGGCTGACCCGGCAGGTAGGCGGTGGCAGGCCGGTATTCGATGGCCACCAGCCCGTCGAGCATGGCGCGGTTGGTCTGGCTGCGCGGCAGGTCGTACAGGCGCAGCATCTCCTTGATGGCGTCCAGCCCGCCCGCGCTGAGCGACAGGTGGTTGAGGGACAAGTGCGAGATCAGGCGCCACAGCGCACCGCGCCCGCGCTCGAACCGCATCGACGGCGAGGGTTTGCGCAACAAACGGATCTCGCTGGCCAGGCTACCGCCGGACATGAACAGGTCACCCCCCGGGTTACCCACGGCCAGCAGGTTGGGCAGGTTGCGGTTGGTTGCCTTGACCTCGATGGACAGCGTGTCGGTCTGCGGGGACGCCGGGTCGAAGTCCACATCGACGATGGAGAGTTCCGCCTCGTAGCCGGGGCTGTGATCGGCCACCGACTCGTCCACATGCAGCACCCAGTAGCGGCGCTTGCCCTCGCCGTCGGCCAGCAGTTCGTCGTGCTGCAGCGAATAGAACGGGTAGAACTCGTCCACGCTTTCGCCCTGCGGTGTCTGCAGCACGCGGTACACCTTCTCGACCGAATAGACCTCGTAGCCGAAGGCCTTGCGCGCATCGGGCAGCACCGGCGACGACTGGCCCTTGCGCGTCCAGCGGATCGGGTCGGCCCGCTGTGCAAACAGGTTGACCACCGGCGTACAGAACAGGCGCAGGTTCTTGTCGGTCAAGGTCTCCAGCATGCTGGCCTCGTCCGAATCGGAGCGGATGCCGGCCATCATGTAATGCAGCGTGATGCTGCGCGCGGCCACCGCCTGCAGGGCGGGCGGCAGCACCAGGTCCACAAAGTTGTATTTGTCGGGGAACGCGAAGAACTCGGTGAAGTGGCGGTAGGCGGGCTGTGAACGGGGGTCCACTTCGATCAGCGCCTCGTCATCGGCAAAGCCCACCACACCCGGCAGCGCGTCGGGCACAGTCTGCCAGGGCCCATGCTCGGTGCTCTGCAGCAACACGCCCAGCACCTTGCCCTGCAAGGCTTCGCGCACGGCGCTCACCTGGGAGGCTTCTGCGTCCACGTACACCCGCACTTTGTCCAGCCCCAGCGTGGCCCAACTGGTCTGGGCGCCGGTGAGCTGCAGCTGGATCGACATCACGCTGGTCGCGCCCTTGGGCAGCAGCGTGCCCGACGGGGCCCCCACCGCGCTGGCAAAGCGCGCAGCCGACACCTCCAGCGGTGCCAGCGTCACGTCGTAGGCGGTGCGGAAGGTGCACGGCACGCCGCGCACCGGGCGGCTCTTGAGCACGGTGCCCCGCGGCAGCACAGTCGCCTTGCTCATCTGGCCTGCGGCATCGGCGACATTGAAATGCGCGATCGCGCACGACGGAAACGGACGGAGGTAATGCGGGTACAGCACCTCCAGGAACGATTCGGTGAACAGCGGGAAGTCGTCGTCCAGCCGCTTGTGGATGCGCGAGGCCAGCAGCGCGAACGACTCGATCAGGCGCTCCACATGCGGGTCTTCACCCACATCACCGGTCAGCTGCAGACGGCCGGCGATCTTGGGGTAGCGGCGGGCGAAATCGCCCGAATGGCCGCGCAGAAAAGCCAGCTCTCGTTCGTAATGGGGCAGCAGTTCGTCCATGGCGTCCGTGAGAGATCGACGGGGCGGTCAATCGCCCGAGAGCAAGGCACCCGCGCGCGTGGGCGCCACGGTGAACCGGGACAGCGCCGGCTGCAGCACGGCGTCAAAGGCCACCGGCTCGGCCGACGGATGCGCCAGCAACATCGCCCGGATGGTGAAGGCCAGCGAATTCATGTTGCCTGGCCGCTGGTGAAATTCGATGCGCACGTCGCGCAGGCGCGGCTCGAACGAGGCGATCGCGTGCGACAGGCTGGACGCGATGTGACGCTGCTCGTCGGCGTTGGTGAGCACGCGCCCGACAAAGTCGCGGATGCCGAAACACATCACCGACTTGCGGGTGTGCGGCAGATCGGCCATGTGATCGAAGTCGATGGCGGAGCGCGAATTGAGCAGGGCTTCCACGTCCCGCGCAACCGACTCCCTCAGCTGGTCGAGTGAGTAGGTCAGTGTCAAACCTTCGGCGCCGTCCCGGTGATCGGCCAAAAGCCGATCCAGAACGCTGCGCCGGAAACGCATCGCAGTGGCCATGGCATGCACAGAAAAAAGACGGGGCGCCAAACGCCCCGTCCATTGCGGCTTTCGCGCGGGGCCGGGATCAGTTCGGCGCTTCGAAGACCGGCTTGTTGGTCGCCAGGCTCCACATGGCCGGCGCGCCCTTGGCGGTCTTGCCGTCCATGGTCTGCTGCACGTATTCCCACTGCACAGCGGCGTACTTCAGGCTGAAGGTTTCCTGCGGCAGCCCTTCGCCTTCCACCACCGGCGTCACCGACGAGATGATGGCCTTCTTGAGCTTGATGGTCAGGTACTGCACGCGGCCGTTGGTACCGTTGGCGCGCATGAAGTGCATTTCCACATCGTCGTACAGCGTACCGGCCGAGCAGGCCTCCCACAGCTGCGGGCTGATCAGGTCGAGGTCCTTCGTGAACACCATTTCACCGTGTTCGCAACGCTCGGCGGTGTGGCCGCCAGCGGTGGAAGCCGTGGCCGACTTGGGCTGGCGGATCATGTGCTGCCAGCTGTTGACTTCGAACCAGGGCTTCTTGTGGTCCTTGTCGCGGGACTCACCCTCGATCTTTTTGCCGTTGAGCGGGTTGCCGAACTTGATGTAGATGTCTTTCATGGGATACCTCTCCTGAAGGGTTGATCAAAACGAACGGGATCAGGACTTGCCGCCCGGCATTTCTGCGACCAGGCGCAGCGAAACCGAGAGTTCATCCAGCTGGAAGTGCGGGCGTACAAACGCCACCGCACGGTACACGCCGGGGCGCCCAGGCACCTCCGACACCTCCACCTGCGCTTGTCGCAGGGGGCGCTGCGCCCGCATTTCCTGCGACGCATCGTCTGCGTCCACCACGTATTGCATCAGCCAGTTGTGCAGGTAGCGCTCCACGTCCTGCGTGGTGGTGAAGCTGCCCACCTTGTCGCGCATCATGGACTTCATGTAGTGCGCGATGCGGCAGACGGCGAACATGTACTGCAGCTGGGCCGACAGCACTGCGTTGGCATTGGCCGCATCGCTGTCGTACTTGGCGGCCTTCTGCGTGGACTGCGCGCCAAAGAAGGCGGCGTAGTCGGTGTTCTTGCAATGCACCAGCGGAATGAAACCCAGGTCGCTGAGCTCCTTCTCGCGGCGGTCGGTGATGGCCACCTCGGTCGGACACTTGAGAGCCACTTCGCCTTCGTCCGTCTTGAAGGTGTGGGTGGGCAGGTCTTCCACCAGGCCACCACCTTCCACGCCGCGGATGGCCGCACACCAGCCGTGGTTCTCGAAGGCCGCCGTCAGACGGGCTCCCATGGCAAAGGCGGTGTTGACCCACAGGTACTTGCTGTGGTCGGCGCCGTCCACTTCCTCGACGAAGTTGAAGCCTTCGGTGGTGATGCCATCCTTGGGGTTGTATGGCAGGCGGCCCAGGAAGCGTGGCAGCGTGAGGCCGACATAACGCGAGTCTTCCGATTCGCGGTACGACTTCCACTTGGCGTAGTCCACCGTGTCGAATACCTTCGACAGGTCGCGCGGCTTGCCCAGCTCGTCGAACGATTCGATGCCCAGCATTTCGGGCGAAGCCGCCGAAATGAAGGGAGCGTGCGCGGCGGCCGCCACATGGGACATCTGCTCCAGGAAGAACATGTCCTCGGGTTGACGCCCGATGTCGAAGTCACCCAGCAGGGTGCCGAAGGGCGCACCACCGAAGGTGCCGAACTCTTCTTCGTACACCTTCTTGAACAGCACGCTCTGATCGAAGTCGATCGCGGTCTTGAAGTCCTTGATCAGTTCCTTCTTGGTGGCGTTGAAGAGCTGGATCTTCAGGTTGGCGCCGGTTGAAGTCTGCTTGCACAGGTACTGCAGACCGGTCCAGGTCGATTCGAGCTTCTGGAACTCGGGGTTGTGCATCACCTCGCTGAGCTGCAGGGAGATCAGCCGGTCCAGCTCGGCCACACGGGCGTCCAGCGTGGCGCCGAGGTTGTCGGACATGACCACCGTGCCGTCCATGACTTCACGCACCAGCTCAGCGATGATGTCCTTGGCTCGCGCGTGCTCGGTCTCGGAACGGGCCACGCGGCTTTGCGCCACGATGTTGTCCAGCAGACTGGATTCGACCGCTTCGGCAACGGCCGCGCCTTGGTTCTGGGTGGCTTGCATCAGACTTCTCCCTCGGTCTTGGCGGCTTCCTGGCCAAGCTTGGCCAGTTGTTCGGTGTTGCTCAACACATCACCCAGGATGTCTTCGAGCTTGTCGTTGCCCGCGAGCTTGTTGCGCAGGTCGGACAGCTTCGTGCGCGCTTCCAGCAGCTTGCGCAGCGGCTCCACCTGCTGCACCACCTCTTCAGGGCGGAAGTCTTCCATCTTGCTGAAGTTCAGGTTGACCGCGAACTCGCCACCGGCTTCGCTGAGCTTGTTCTGGACGCGGAACGAAGCCTTGGGAGCCATGCCCTTCATGACGTCGTCGAAGTTGTCCATGTCCACGTTGACGAACTTGCGGTCCTTCAGACGGGCCAGCGGCTTGTCGGCGTCGCGTTGCCCGGTGAAGTCACCCAGCACGCCCACCACGAAGGGGATTTCCTTTTGCTCGATCGCATCACCGACCTCGACGTCGTAGGTCAGTTGCACGCGGGGGGGCCTGACCTTGTCAAGCTTCTTGTGAACGCTGTCTTTCTTGGCCATGGGTTTCTCCTGTGAGCGTGGCGGGTGAGAGCAAAAGAGAGGGCTTACTGCAGGGCGCCGAACGGATTGCCGGACGCCGCCGGAGCGGCCGGGGCACTGGGCGCTGCGGGCGCGCGCCGCACCGGCGCGGCCGGACGGGGTGCCGGCCTGACGGCCGGACGGACCGCCGGCGGAGCGGCTTCCGCGGGCTTGGGCACCAGCACCGTCTCGCCCAGGATGGCCCGCAGGTTGCGCGCCATGTCCTCGGCTTCGGAACGGGTGGAGGTGTTGAGGCTGTTTTGGCCACGCAAGGCCGACAGGGCCGCGGTGGAGATGCGCAGACCGCTGACCGCCAGCAAGCCCTGAGCAGCGCTGTCGGACGGATCGCGCTGCACCACCTCCTGAGCGGCCAGGACCGCGTTGCCGTAGTCGGCGGCGTCGAAATAGCTTTGTGCCAGTCGCGCCCAGGGGCGTGTGTCGGTCGGGTACGCCTTGGCGGCGTCGCGGTAGATCAGCCGTGCCCGCTCACGCCCGCCCTCCAGGCGCTCGGCCGCTTGGGCGCGGCTCATGAATTCGGCCAGCGGTTCCGATTTGCTGGCCAACTCTTTGGCTTCGCCATCCGGCTGCTTGGGGCTGGATGAACAGGCCGCCAGCCCGAACAAAGCGGTGACCAACAGCGACGAAGCGGCCACGCGCCTCGTGTTTGACCAGGCACGAAAGAGGTGGCTGGCGGGCGCAGGCGAACGCGCGCCCGACGAAAAAGTGTGTGCATTCAACACGTGAGTCCTCCCTGATACCGAACCTTCACCGGGCCGTTTGACTGGTCCCGGGCATCGTCCCCACGAAAGCAAACTTTTGTGACACAAGCTTGCTTTAGGAGCGCAATGGCCGCGAATTGTGACACGAAAGTAAACGGTTTTTGTCGCAGCGAGCAGCATAATATCGTACGTTTTTGTTCCCGCCTGGCCGGCTTTTCCGCCGGTCATGGAGCACCCCTTTTCGTCCACGATGCGCCCCTATACCCTTCACACACCCCGTCAAGCGCTGGCCTCGGAACGGTCCTGGATGACCCGATCGACCGGGCGGTGTGCGCTGACCGCCATGGTCGTGTTGGCCGGATCGCTGCTGTCGGGCTGTGGCACGACCTCGGCCGGCGGCGGCCTGCTGGACAAAACCCTGGGGCTGGTGGGCCTGCAAACGGTGGACAGCGCGGCAGCGGCACCGATCAGCCCCGAAATGCTCAAACCCGCGGCGCCCACCAAGGTGCCGCTGCGCATCCATGCCAGCGACCAGCTCAACAGCGATGGCGCCAAGCGCCCGCTCTCCCTGGTGGTCAAGGTCTACAAGCTCAAGGCCCACGAGGATTTCATGCGTGCGCCTTACGACGCATTTGCGCAGGCGCCGTACAAGGGCGATGAGGTGATCTCGTCCCGCGAGTTGGTGCTGCTGCCTGGCCAGCGCTACGAAGTGGAAGAGGCACTGCCCAAGGACGCGGCCTACCTGGGTGTGGTGGCCCTGTTCAAGTCACCCGAAGCCTACCGTTGGCGCTTCGTGTTCGACCTGGCCAGCAGTGCCAAAGAAGGTGTGACCTTGGGCGCCCACCAGTGCGCCCTGAGCGTGTCGCAAGGCGAGACGGTGGGCAGTGCCATCGAGACGCGGCGCCTGGCAGGTACAGTCTGCCGCTGATTGGAAGGCCCCATGAGCGTTGTCAGCGCTCGGGGTCGGATGTGAATTGAAAAGATACAGGGAGTTTCATGTTTCGTTCCACCAAGGTTCTGTGGGGTGAGGGGCAGTTCCTGCGCGCGCAGCATTTCCAGCTGCAGGACGCTTACCACGAATGGCGCCTGGCCGAGGTCGCGTCCAGCCTGCACCCCTACGCCTGGGGTCTGCGCAAGCTCAGCATTGACGTGGACGCCCTGTCCAGCGGCGTGCTGCGCATCGAGCACCTGCAACTGATCCTGCCCGACGGCGAGCTGTACAACGCGCCGCAGGACGATCCGCTGCCCGCGCCGATCTCGCTGCACCACACCGAAGCCGGCGTCTCGGACATCACCTTTCACGCCGTCATGGCGCCCGTGCGCAGCACCGGCGGCAACCTGAACGCACCTGGCACCGGTGGCGACGGGGCGGTGCGCTATGTGCAGAAGAACCAGCCGTCGCCGGACCTGTTCACGCAAGCTGCCGAAGCCGAAACGGCGGTGCTGCAAAAGGTATTGCGTCTGCAGGCGGACACCGAGCCGCGCGACCACCTGGTGAGCCTGCCGCTGTGCCGCATCCGCCGCAACGCCACCGGCGGTTTCGAGCTCGACACGCGCTTCATGGCGCCCAGCGCGTCCATTGAAGCCAACCCCGCCCTGCGCCAGCTGCTGCGGCGCCTGCTGGACACTTTGCAGGCCAAGGTCAACGCGCTCTATGGTTTCCACCGCGAGCCATCACGGCACGTGATCGAGTTCCGTTCGGGCGACATCGCCTCGTTCTGGTTGCTGCACACGGCCAGCAGTGCGTTCGGCGCCCTGTCGCACCTGCACCACCACCCGGGGCTGCACCCCGAACGCCTGTTCCAGCAGCTGCTGCAGCTGGCCGGTGCGCTGATGACGTTTTCCAAGTCGTTCACCCTGGCCGACCTGCCCAGCTACCAGCACCAGCAACCTGGCCCGAGCTTCGCGCGTCTGGAAACCATCATCCAGGAACTGCTGGAAACGGTGATCTCCACCCGCTACTTCGCCATCGCGCTGCGCGAGGGCAAGCCGTCGTTCCACAGCGGCGTGCTGGAGACCGACAAGATCACCGCGCAGACCACGCTGGTGCTGGGGGTCAAGGCTGCGATGCCGCCCGCCGAGATGGTGGAGATCGTGCCCATGCGCTTCAAGGCGGGCGCCCCGGACGACGTGGACAAGCTGGTGCTCTCGGCCATGAGCGGCATCCGCCTGACGCACCTGCCACAGGTGCCTGCCGCCATCCCGGTGCGCCCGGGCTGCTACTACTTCGAACTGGACAGCAAGAGCCCGCTGTACGAGCGCATGCTCAAGGCGCAAAACGTCACCGTGTACGCGCCGGCCGGCATGCCCGACCTGGAACTCGAGTTGTTCGCGCTGAACAACTGACCCCGACCTCCTGACCGATTGCGACCCATGGTTGACATGAAAGCCCCCTCGTTGCTGCAGACACCGCTGCCGGCAGCGAACAAGCGCGGCCCTCGCATGCCGCTGATCGCGGCGCGCGAAGCCAAATCCCTGCTGGATCTGCTGTACGACGGCCTGTACGTGGTGTTCATGCTCAAGAGCGGCCAGCGGCCCTCGCAGGCGGGGAGCTTCCGCGAGCACATCCGCAACCTGCTGATCGACTTCGAGCGCGGCGCCCTGGCGCTCAAGGCCCCGGCCGAAGACGTGTTCCTGAGCAAGTTCGCGTTCTGTGCGCTGGTCGACGAGACCATGCTCATGACCCCGTCCGCCGCACGGGACGACTGGGAGCGCCGTCCGCTGCAGCTGGAACTGTTTGGCGAGCAACTGGCGGGCGAGCGTTTTTTTGAGCACCTTGAAAGGCTGCGCGCCGACAACCCGCCGCGCGTGCAGGTGCTGGAGGTGTTCCACATGTGCCTGCTGCTGGGTTTCCAGGGCCAGTACGTGCTGGAGGGCTCGGAAAAGCTCAACTACCTCACCGGCCGGCTGGGCGACGAGATCGCGCACATCAAGGGCAAGCGGGGCAGCTTCGCGCCGCACTGGGCGCCGCCCGACCGGATCCTGCACACGCTGCGCAACGAGGTGCCGCTGTGGGTCATCGCATCGGTGTTCGCCTGCCTGGGGCTGCTGGCCTACCTGGGCCTGCAATGGGGGCTGGCGCGACAGACCCAATCGGACCTGGCGGCTTACCACCAGGTGATCAACCTGCCACCCCAGGTGGCGAACGTGACGATCACGCTGCCATAAGCCGACACACAACAACAAAGACCGGCCGATCACAAGAACACCAGGGAATTCAGGGATGAACGCACAGAGCACCACCGGCATACCGTCACTCGTGTCGTCGCTGGCGGGCAACAGCATGGCCGCCCTCACCAGCCGGCTGGACTTTGCCCGGCTGCTGGACCAGCGCCACCGGCTCATGCAGGTGCAGACTGCCC
>NZ_JBPCSJ010000328.1:0-7049 GCF_051007235.1 Hydrogenophaga sp.
GCGCTGGCCATGGCCATGGGCCACGTGGTCTTTAAGGAGTTCTATTTTCCCGACGGCGGCGAAGAGCGCCGGGCCGCCCCAAGCTCTTCGAGCCCCCTTGGGGGGCAGCCGCCCTCGGGCGGCGTGGGGGCACGGTCTGTGCGCTCCAGCTACTTCGACGACTACGCCCGCCGCTACACCGACCTGCCGCTGCTGGTGATGTTGAAGGAACACACCCTGCCCGACGGCACGGTGACCATGGTGCCCGACCGCTACCTGCGCGCCAGCGACTTCAACGGCCAGATGGGCCAGAAGAGCAACCCCGAGTGGAAGACCGTGGCGTTCGACACGGCGGGCAAGGCGGTGCTGCCCAACGGTTCCATCGGTTTCCGCTGGGGCGAGCCGGGCCGCGAAGACGAGGGCAAGTGGAACCTGGAGTCCAAGGAAGCGCGCGGCAACAGCGACGTCAAACTCAAGCTCTCGGTGATCGAGGACGGCGAGCAGGAACACCAGGTGGTGGACGTGGGCTTCCCGTACTTCGGCGGCCGTGACACCCCCAACTTCACCGCCAACGCGCAGAACGGCGAGATCAACCAAGCCAAGGTGCCGGCCGTCCGGCTGCGCCTGGGCAAGGCCGGTGAAGAACGTTACGCGATGGTGGCCACCGTGTTCGATCTGCAGGTCGCGCAGTACGGCATCGACCGCGGGCTGGGCAGTGGCGCCAAGGGCTTTGACGACAACGCCGCCTACACGCCGGCCTGGCAGGAAAGCATCACCGGTGTGCCGCGCGAGCAGGTTATCACCGTGGCGCGCCAGTTCGCCGACAACGCCGACAAGACGCATGGCAAGTCGATGGTGATCATCGGCGCGGCCATGAACCACTGGTACCACGCCGACATGAACTACCGCGGCGTCATCAACCTGCTGATGATGTGCGGCTGCATCGGCCAGAGCGGCGGCGGCTGGGCGCACTACGTGGGCCAGGAAAAGCTGCGCCCGCAGACCGGCTGGGTGCCGCTGGCCTTTGCCACCGACTGGGTGCGCCCGCCCAAGCAGATGAACAGCACCAGCTTCTTCTACGCCCACACCGACCAGTGGCGCTACGAGAAGCTCGGCATGGACGAGATCGTCTCGCCGACGCTCAGCAGTGCCGACAAGGCCGCCTTCAGCGGCAGCATGATCGACTTCAACGTGCGCGCCGAGCGCATGGGCTGGCTGCCGAGCGCGCCGCAGCTCAAGACGAATCCGATGCAGGTGGTCAAAGACGCGCAGGCCGCTGGCCTGGACGCCAAGGACTATGTCGTCCAGGCGCTCAAGGACGGCACGCTGGAGATGAGCTGCGAAGACCCGGACGCACCACAGAACTGGCCGCGCAACATGTTCGTGTGGCGCTCCAACCTGCTGGGCTCCAGCGGCAAAGGCCACGAGTATTTCTGCAAGCACCTGCTGGGCACCGAGAACGGTGTGCAGGGCAAGGACCTCGGCAAGGACGACGCGAAGCCGAGCGAGGTGAAGTGGCACAAGGACGCGCCGCAAGGCAAGCTGGACCTGCTGGTCACGCTGGACTTCCGCATGAGCACGACCTGCCTGTACTCCGACATCGTGCTGCCGACCGCCAGCTGGTACGAGAAGAACGACCTCAACACCAGCGACATGCACCCCTTCATCCATCCGCTGTCGGCGGCGGTGGATCCGGTGTGGCAATCGCGTTCGGACTGGGAGATCTACAAGGGTTTTGCCAAGACCTTCAGCGAGGTCTGCGTGGGCCACCTGGGCGTGGAAAAAGAGGTGGTGCTCTCGCCCATCATGCACGACACCCCCGGTGAAATGGCCCAGGCCTTTGACGTCAAGGAATGGAAGAAGGGCCAGTGCGAACTGGTCCCCGGTAAGACCGCGCCGCAGATCGCGGTGGTCGAGCGCGACTACCCCAACACCTTCAAGCGCTTCACCGCCCTGGGCCCGCTGCTGGACAAGCTGGGCAACGGCGGCAAGGGCATCGGCTGGAAGACCGGTACCGAGGTCGAGCAGCTGGGTCAGCTCAACGGCAAGACGCTGGAAGCCGGTGTGTCAGAGGGCATGCCGCGCATCGTGAGCGACATCGACGCCTGCGAAGTCATCATGCAGCTGGCACCCGAGACCAACGGTCATGTGGCGGTGAAGGCCTGGGAGGCGCTGGGCAAACAGACCGGGCGCGACCACACCCACCTGGCGCTCTACCGCGAAGACGAGAAGATCCGCTACCGCGACATCCAGGCGCAGCCGCGCAAGATCATCAGCTCGCCGACCTGGAGCGGCATCGAGAGCGAAACGGTGAGCTACAACGCCGGCTACACCAACGTGCACGAATACATCCCATGGCGCACGCTCACCGGTCGCCAGCAGTTCTACCAGGACCACCCCTGGATGATCGCTTTCGGTGAAGGCTTTGGCAGCTACCGCCCGCCGGTGGACCTGAAGACCACCAACAGCATCCACAACATCAAGCCCAACGGTCACACAGAGATCCAGCTGAACTTCATCACGCCGCACCAGAAGTGGGGCATCCACTCCACCTACAGCGACAACCTGATGATGCTCACGCTCAACCGCGGCGGCACCGTGGTGTGGCTGAGCGAAGACGATGCGAAGTCGGCCGGCATTGAAGACAACGACTGGGTCGAGCTGTTCAACATCAACGGCGCCGTGGCGGCCCGTGCGGTGGTGAGCCAGCGCGTGAACAACGGCATGGAGATGATGTACCACTCGCAGGAAAAGATCATCAACACCCCGGGCAGCGAGATCACCGGCGTGCGCGGCGGCATCCACAACTCGGTGACCCGCATCGTGCTCAAGCCCACCCACATGATCGGCGGCTACGCGCAGTTGAGCTACGGCTTCAACTACTACGGAACCATCGGCACCAACCGCGACGAGTTCGTGGTGGTGCGCAAGATGGCCAAGGTCGACTGGCTCGACACGCCCGCCGATGACCACCTGGTCCGCGCGTACCAATCCCAAGGCGAGAACCCATGAGCCTGTTGCCCACCCCCGCGCCGCGCGTTCCGCGCGTCACCCCCTCAAGGGGGCAACACCTGCGGCCCGGCAAAGCCGGTTCCACGGTGTTTCCTGGATCAAACCCTTCGCACCGGAACGCCGGCTGAACAAGGACAAACCATCATGAAAATTCGCGCACAAATCGGCATGGTGCTCAACCTGGACAAGTGCATAGGTTGCCACACGTGTTCGGTCACCTGCAAGCAGGTCTGGACCAGTCGCACCGGCGTGGAATACGCCTGGTTCAACAACGTCGAGACCAAGCCCGGCATCGGTTACCCCAAGGACTGGGAAAACCAGGACAAGTGGAACGGTGGCTGGGTCCGCAAGGCCGACGGTTCCATTCAGCCCCGGCAAGGTGGCAAGTGGTCGCTGCTGATGAAGATCTTCAGCAACCCCAACCTGCCGCAGATCGACGACTACTACGAGCCCTTCACCTTCGACTACGACCACCTGCAGTCGGCGCCGGAGATGAAGCACGCGCCCACCGCCCGCCCGCGCAGCCTGATCACCGGCAAGCGCATGGAGAAGATCGAGTGGGGCCCGAACTGGGAAGAGATCCTGGGCGGCGAGTTCAGCAAGCGCAGCAAGGACGCCAACCTGGACGGTTTCGAGCAGACCCAGAAGGACATGATGGGTCAGTTCGAGAACACCTTCATGATGTACCTGCCGCGCCTGTGCGAGCACTGCCTGAACCCGGCGTGCGTGGCCTCGTGCCCCTCGGGCTCGATCTACAAGCGCGAGGAAGACGGCATCGTGCTGATCGACCAGGACAAGTGCCGCGGCTGGCGCATGTGCGTGAGCGGCTGCCCCTACAAGAAGATTTACTACAACTGGAAAAGCGGCAAGGCCGAGAAGTGCATCTTCTGCTACCCGCGCATCGAGGCCGGTCAACCCACGGTGTGTTCTGAAACCTGCGTGGGCCGCATCCGCTACCTGGGTGTGCTGCTGTACGACGCCGACCGCATCGCCGAAGCCGCGAGCACGCCCAACGAGATCGACCTCTACCAGGCCCAGCTCGATCTGTTCCTGGACCCCAACGATCCCAAGGTGATCGAGCAGGCGCGCATCGACGGCATTCCCGACGCCTGGATGGCCGCGGCCCGCCAGAGCCCGGTCTACAAGATGGCGGTGGAGTGGAAAGTGGCGCTGCCGCTGCACCCCGAGTACCGCACCCTGCCCATGGTCTGGTACGTGCCACCGCTCTCGCCCATCACGGGTGCGGCGCAGTCGGGCGCGCTGGGCATGAACGGCGAGATCCCGGACGTCTCGCAACTGCGCATCCCGGTCAAGTACCTGGCCAACCTGCTGACCGCCGGTGACACCGGCCCGGTGGTGCACGCGCTCGAACGCATGCTGGCCATGCGCGCCTACCAGCGTAGCAAGCACGTGGACGGTGTGATCAACAAGGACGTGCTGGAGCAGGTGGACATGAGCGCCGCCCAGGTCGAGGAGATGTACCGGTACATGGCGATCGCCAACTACGAAGACCGCTTCGTGATCCCGACCACCCACCGCGAGTACGCCGAAAACACCTTCAACGTGAAGGGCGGTTGTGGCTTCAGCTTTGGCAATGGCTGCTCGGAAGGGCAGACCGAGACCAGCCTGTTCGGCAGCGAGAAGAAGCGAACCATTCCCATACACATTGGCTGACCCCCGCCGCGCTGCGCGCGACCCCCTTCAAGGGGGCGGCACTGGCGGCCCGGCAGAGCCGGTTCCGCGGTGCCCTGGCTGTATGGCCCGGCGAGCCCAGTGGCCTGTTTTTGATTGAAGGATTTGATGCCATGAATCTGTTTTCTTCCTCTCCTCCCAAAGCCACCTACACGCTGCGGGTGCTCGCGCACCTGCTGCGCTACCCCGATGCTGCGTTTCGCCAGCACATCCCCGAGATGCAGCTCGCGCTCCAGAACGAAGCCGCACTGGCACCCATGCGCCAGGCCGAGCTGGGCGCTTTGCTGCGTCACCTGGAGCGTGCCCCCGCGCTGGAGGTGGAGTCCGAATACGTCGAACTGTTCGACCGCGGACGGCGCACGGCGCTGCACCTGTTCGAGCACGTGCACGGCGATTCGCGCGAACGGGGTCCGGCCATGGTCGACCTGATCCAGACCTACGAAAAAGGCGGCATGTACCTCGGCCCGAACGAGCTGCCCGATTTTCTGCCGGTGCTGCTGGAATTCGCCTCCACCCAGCCGCCCCAGCAGGCGCGTGAGTTCCTGGGCGAGATCGCCCACATCGTGCGCAACATCTTCAGCGCCTTGTCCGCCCGGCAAAGCCCTTACGCCAGCGTGCTGGCCGCCGTGCTGGAACTGGCGGGCGAAAAGGCCGAAGCCGTGGCCGTGGCACCCGAGCCGGCCATGGACGAGAGCTGGGCCGAGCCCGAGGTGTTTGGCGGCTGCTCGACCGAGGGCCAGGCCAAACCCGGCCAGCCGCAACCGATCCAGATCGTCAGAAAGTCTCCCCAACCTTCCCAAGGAGCGCAGGCATGAACACGCTGCTGCACAACTTCCTCTTCAACGTCTACCCCTACATCTGCCTGGCGGTGTTCCTCATGGGCAGCCTGGCGCGCTTCGACCGCGACCAGTACACCTGGAAGAGCGATTCGTCGCAGCTGCTGCGCAAAGGCCAGCTGCGCTGGGGCAGCAACCTGTTCCACATCGGCATCCTGTTCCTCTTCGGGGGGCACACGGTGGGCCTGCTCACGCCGCACTTCATGTACGAGCCCTTCATCACCGCCGAACAGAAGCAGCTGGTGGCCGTGACGGCGGGTGGCATCGCCGGCTTCATCTGCTTCATCGGCCTGTCGCTGCTGCTGCACCGCCGCATCTTTGACGACCGCATCCGCCTGACCAGCCACCGCACCGACCTCTTCATCCTCATCATTCTGTGGGTGCAGCTGGTGCTGGGCCTGATCACCCTGCCGTATTCGTTTGGCCACAAAGACGCCGGCGTGATGCTGGCGCTGGCGGACTGGGCGCAGCGCATCGTGACCCTGCGTCCCGATGCCGCCGGCCTGGTGACGCTGGACTGGCCCTACAAGGTGCACCTGGTGCTGGGCATGACGATCTTCCTGCTGTTCCCCTTCTCGCGTCTGGTGCACGTGTGGAGCGGTTTCGGCACGCTGGCCTACGTCCTGCGCCCCTACCAGGTGGTGCGCAGCCGCCGCGTCGGCCTGACTCCCCAGCAGCCTATGAGCCAGCGGGGTCGCTGAACATGCAACAAGGAATCTCCATGAGCGACAGCAAGTCCACCGGTTGCGGCAGCGCGCACTGCGCCTGCTCCGGCCAACTGCAGATCGTGCCCGCCAGCATCAACGGCATCGCCCTGCACGAACCGGGCGAGGCGCTGGACGCCGACACCCTGCGCGAGCGGGCGTATGGCGAACTGCTGCGCCAGCGCGCCGTGCACCAGGGCCTGCTGCCCCGCACACCGGTGCTGGTGGCGCCCGAGCTGGACGCGGCCGAGCGCCACGTGATCGAGGCCATGACCGACGACGAGGTGAGCTCGCCCGAGCCCACCGACGACGAGTGCCGTCGCTATTACGAGGCGAACAAGACCCACTTCATCGCCGGCCAGGCGCTGCACGTGCGGCACATCCTGTTCGCGGTCACGCCGGGCGTGAACGTGCACGCGCTCACCCAGCGCGCCGAAAGCGCCCTGCTGGAGCTGGCGCGCAAGGACGTGCCCCCGGGCCGCTTCGAGCAACTGGCGGCCGAGCTGTCCAACTGCCCGTCCAGCGCCGAAGGCGGCGACCTGGGCTGGGTGACGCCCGAAGACTGCGCGCCCGAGCTGGCCAACGAGCTGTTCCACCAGACCGATTCGCGCTGGGGCATGGGCGTGCACCCGCGCCTGGTGCACACGCGCTTTGGCCTGCACATCATCGAAGTGCTGGGCCGCAAGAAGGGCACGCTGCCGCCGTACGAAGACGTGGCCGATGCGATCCGCCAGCGCCTGCAGCACCAGTCGCGCGCCACCGCGCTGCGGCAGTACATGCGCCTGCTGGTGGGGCAGGCCCAGGTCGAGGGCATCGAGCTCGAAGG
>NZ_JBPCSJ010000329.1:0-2895 GCF_051007235.1 Hydrogenophaga sp.
GCCAGCAGGCTGCGCCACTCGGGCGTCCACTGCGCGCTGTGCGACAGCTCCAGGCCCGAACGGTGCGTCTTGCCGGCGTTGGTGTAGATGGTGCGGCCGAACTCGCTGGTGGCGACCACGATTTCGTCGCGCGTCGTGATGTGGAACAGCGCCACGTCCAGCCGCTGGCCTTCGGTCAGCCGGGTCTTCAGGCCCAGTTCGGCATGTGTGCTGCGCGCCGAGCGCAGGCCCAGGTTGGGCCCGGTGCCGCCCGCGGTGTAGGCGATTTCGGTGAAGGTCGGCGTCTCGAAACCACGGCCGATGTTGGCGTAGAGGTTGGTGTCGGCGCTCAGGTGCCGGGTGATGCCCAGCACCGGGTTGGTGGCGCTGAAGGCGGTGCTGCCGCTGTCGTCCGGGTTGCCGGGTGTGCCGGGGCGGATGTAGGCGTCCTCGACGCGGAAGTTCACCCGGTTGGCGCGCAGGCCGGCCACCGCACTCCAGTCCTCGTTGATGGCCCAGTCCGCCTGGGTGTAGAGCCCGGTGCTGCGCACGCTGTCCTGCTCGTCGCGCTTCAGGTCCCCCAGCACGCCGTTGTTGTTGACGTAGCCCAGGCGGTGTTCGCTCATGCGCTCGTGGTCCAGCCCCACGCTCAGCTGCACCTGGCCTTCGCCCGCCGGCAGGCGGCGGGTGTAGCGCAGGCCCAGGCCGTCGTACTGGCGGTCCAGCTGCACCACGCCACCGGCCGAACGCGCGCCGCTGCCGGCAAAGGCCAGGCGGTTGTCCAGGTCGCGCTGGCCGGCGTACACCCGCGCCATCACGCTCGCCGCCGCGTCCAGCTGGTGGTCCAGCACCAGGCCCAGCTGCTGCTGCGACACGTCCTTGCCCGCCTTGAACTGGGTGGACGCGGTCACCGCCTGTCGCGGGTCGGCCTCGGCATCGGCGCGGGTCAGCCCCAGCGGGTCGCCCGAGACCGGCTGGTCGAACACATTGGCCACCAGGGTCACGCGGGTCTGTTCGCTGGCGTCCCAGCGCAGCTTGGCGTTCAGGTGCTGGCGCTCGGCCGCGCTGTTGGTGCGCCAGCCATCGGTCTGGAAATCGCTGACGTCGATCACGTAGTTCAGCGCCCCGCTCTGCCCCGCCGCCTGCACCCCGTAGCGGCGCAGGCCGTCGGCCCCGGCGTCCAGGCTCAGACGCAGTTCGGGCCGCTGCGGCCCGTCGGCGGTGAACACCTGCACCACGCCGCTGGCCGAGTTGCCGTAGAGCTGGGCCAGCGGGCCGCGCAGCACCTCGATGCGCTGGGCCGAGGGCAGGCTGATGGTGGACGCCTGGCCCTGCCCGTCGGGCATGGTCGCGGGAATGCCGTCCACGATGAGCCGTGCACCACGGATGCCAAACGGCGAGCGGGAGCCCGAACCCCGGATGGACAGCTGCAGGTCCTGCGCGTAGTTCTGGCGGTTGAGCACTGTGATGCCCGGCACCCGGTTGAGCGATTCGGACAGGTTCACCCGCGGGCCGGCCGCCTCGATCGCGTCCTGCCCCACGGCCTGGATGGACGCGGGCGCATCAAAACTCCGCTGCTCCTGCCGGCTGGCGCTGACCACCACCTCTTGCAGGGACTGTGCATGGGCGGTGCCGGCCAGGGCCAGCCACAGGGCGGCGTTCAGCCGTTTCAGGGTGAAACTGCGGGAAAGGGGCATGTCTTGTCTCCGGTGGGTGACCGGTCTGCGCCGGTCCGGTGTGTCCACCCAGGCGCTACAAGTTCCATGCCATGCGCCGGGTGTTCCGCGCTGGAACACCCGGGCACCACATCAGGCGCCGGCGGCCTTTTCCTCGGCCTCGATTTGCATCAGCTCTTCGGCGGTGAACACGCGTGAACGCGTGTGGAAGGCCTTGCCCTCCGGCCCTTCGAGCGAGAAGGTGCCGCCGTGACCTTCGATCACGTCGATGATGAGTTGCGTGTGGCGCCAGGTGGCGTACTGCGTCTTGCTCATGTAGAACTCGCAGCCGCCGATGACGCCCAGCAACACATCGCCCTGGCCCATGGTGATCTCGCCCAGCAGGTAGCAGTTGGCCGCGCTGTTGTCGCAGCAGCCCCCGCTCTGGTGGAACATCAGGCCGGGGCCGTACTTGGTCTTGAGGAACTGAATCAGCTCCAGCGCGGCCGGTGTGGCGAGGACTTTTTCAACCATGTCTGTCTCCTTGTTCTGAAAGCCAAAAAAGGGGAAGCGGTTGCCCGCCTCCCCTTCATCCGTGCTTCTGGTCGTGCCGGATCAGAAGAACCCGAGCTTGTTTTCCGAGTAGGACACCAGCAGGTTCTTGGTCTGCTGGTAGTGGCCGAGCATGGCCTTGTGGTTTTCGCGGCCCAGGCCCGACTCCTTGTAGCCGCCGAAGGCAGCGTGGGCCGGGTAGGCGTGGTAGCAGTTGGTCCACACACGGCCGGCCTTGATGGCGCGGCCCATGCGGTAGGCCAGGTTGCCGTTGCGGGTCCACACGCCGGCGCCCAGGCCGTACAGCGTGTCGTTGGCGATTTCCAGGGCTTCGGCTTCGTCCTTGAAGGTGGTCACGGCCAGCACCGGGCCGAAGATCTCTTCCTGGAAGATGCGCATCTTGTTGTGGCCCTTGAACAGCGTGGGCTGCACGTAGTAGCCGCCGTCCAGATCACCACCCACCTTGGCCTGTTCGCCACCGATCAGCACCTGCGCGCCTTCGGCTTTGCCCAGTTCCAGGTAGCTCAGGATCTTGGTCAGCTGCTCTTTGGAGGCCTGCGCACCCATCATGGTGTCGGTGTCGAGCGGGTTGCCGTGCTTGATCGCGGCGACGCGCTTCAGGACGAGCTCCATGAACTTGTCGTAGATCGACTCGTGGATCAGCGCGCGGCTCGGGCAGGTGCAGACCTCGCCCTGGTTGAACGCGAAC
>NZ_JBPCSJ010000330.1:0-1882 GCF_051007235.1 Hydrogenophaga sp.
GGCTTGTTCTTCTTCTCGCCCACGTTCAGGCGGCAGTTCTCCAGCATGACCAGTTCGCCGGGGGCGACGGCGAAGTCGCCATCGACCCAGTGGGCCACCACGGGGATGCTGCGGCCCATGAGCTCGCCCATGCGCGCGGCCACCGGGGCCAGCGAGTCTTCGGGCTTGAACTCGCCTTCGGTGGGGCGGCCCAGGTGGCTGGTGACCATCACCGCGGCACCGGCGTCCAGCGCCATCTGAATGGCTGGGATGCTGGCGCGGATGCGGGTGTCTTCGGTGATGTGGCCTTCCTTGTCTTGAGGCACATTGAGGTCGGCGCGGATGAAGACGCGCTTGCCGCGGGCAAAGCCGCTGGCACACACGTCGCTGAATCGCAGGCATTTCATGGGGCTCTCCCGGATCAGTGGCTGCCCACGTGCTGCACGAAGCGCATCATGTTGCAGGTGTAGCCGTACTCGTTGTCGTACCAGCTCACGACCTTCACGAAGGTTTTGTCCAGCGCGATGCCGGCGTCGGCGTCAAAGATCGACGGCATGGCGCAGCCGCGGAAATCGGTGGAGACCACCTTGTCGCTGGTGTAGCCCAGCACACCCTTCAGCTCACCTTCGCTGGCGGCTTTCATGGCCTTGCAGACATCGTCGTAGCTGGCCTCTGTGTTCAGCTCGACCGTCAGGTCCACCACCGACACGTCGGAGGTGGGCACGCGAAAGGCCATGCCGGTCAGCTTCTTGTTCAGCTCGGGCAACACCACGCCCACGGCCTTGGCGGCACCGGTGCTGCTGGGGATGATGTTTTCCAGGATGCCGCGGCCGCCGCGCCAATCCTTGCTCGACGGGCCGTCCACCGTCTTCTGCGTCGCAGTCGCTGCGTGCACCGTGGTCATCAGCCCGCGCTGGATGCCAAAGCGGTCGTTGAGCACCTTGGCCACCGGGGCCAGACAGTTGGTGGTGCACGAAGCGGCCGAGACAATGGCCTCACCGGCGTACTTCGGATGGTTCACGCCGAACACGAACATGGGCGTGTCGTCCTTGGACGGGGCGGACTGCACCACCTTCCTGGCACCGGCATCGATGTGCTTCTGGCAGGTGTCCTTCGTCAGGAAGAAGCCGGTGGACTCGATCACCAGATCGGCGCCGACGTGGTTCCACTGCAGTTGGGCGGGGTCCTTCTCGGCGGTCAGGCGGATCTTCCTGCCATTGACGACCAGATGCCCGCCATCGACGCTGACTGCCCCCTTGAAGCGACCGTGCACCGAGTCGTGTTGCAGCATGTAGGCCAGGTACTCGGGTTCGAGCAGGTCGTTGATCGCCACGACCTCGATGTCGCTGAACTCGGCTTCCTGCGCCACCGCACGGAACACCATGCGGCCGATGCGCCCGAAACCGTTGATGCCGATCCTGAGGGTCATGTGAAGGTCTCCAGAGAAAAAAAGATGGGGGAGTAGAAAAGGCGTTCAGGCGCCCGCCGCTGCGTCGCGGACCGGCGGCTGGGTGGTCAACGCCGAAAAGTCGGGGATCACGCGGTCGGGGTGGCAGCTCTCGATGGGCTGGCCCATGTTGTAGCCATAGGGCAGCGCCCAGACCGCGATGCCGGCGTTGCGCGCGGTGGCCACGTCGATGGACGAGTCGCCCACGAACAGCGCGCGGTCGCTGCTCACACCGAACTGTTTCAGGCACTCGACGATGCCGGCCGGGTTGGGCTTCTTGACCGGCAAGGTGTCGCCGCTGATCACGCGGTCGAACCAGGGCGCCAGCTGGTGCGCGTCCAGCACCACCTGGGTGTAGCGGCCTTCCTTGTTGGTCATCACCACCAGCTTCACGCCCGCCGCACGCAACACGCGCAGGGTTTCGCGCACGTTCGGGTACAGGTGGCTGCGGGTGCC
>NZ_JBPCSJ010000331.1:0-1558 GCF_051007235.1 Hydrogenophaga sp.
GCCGACGCCGGCCTGCTGCTCTCGGTCACGGCCGACAGCGTGATCCGCCTGGTGCCGCCGTTGATCATCACCGGCGCCGAGGCCGACGAGATCGGCGCCCGCCTGCTGCCGATCATCGAGACCTTCCTCGCGGAAAACGCCTGAAGTCCCCCAGAGAGAGCACCGCATGTCCATCCGCCACTACCTGCAGTTCAAGGACTTTTCAGCCGCCGAGTACGGCTACCTGCTGCGCCGCGCTGCCTTCATCAAGGCCAAGTTCAAGGCGGTCGAGAAGTACCAGCCCTTCGCCGACCCCGACCGCACCCTGGCCATGATCTTCGAGAAGGCCAGCACGCGCACCCGCGTGAGCTTCGAGGCGGGCATGTACCAGATGGGGGGCTCGGTGGTGCACCTGACCACCGGCGACAGCCAGCTCGGCCGGGCCGAACCGATCGAAGACAGCGCGCGCGTGATCAGCCGCATGGTCGACATCGTGATGATCCGGACCTTCGGCCAGGACAAACTGGAGAAGTTCGCGCAGTTCTCGCGCGTGCCGGTCATCAACGGTCTGACCAACGAGTTCCACCCCTGCCAGATCCTGGCCGACCTGTTCACGCTGACCGAGTACCGCCCGGCCCCCAGCGGCGACCCGCTGGACGCCATCCGTGGCAAGGTCGTGACCTGGGTGGGCGATGGCAACAACATGGCCAACACCTGGCTGCAGGCGGCCGAGCTGCTGGGCTTCACCGTGCACGTGAGCACACCCAGCGGCTACGAGGTGGACGTGAAGCTGGCCGGCATCACGAACCCGGCCTGCTACAAGGTGTTCAGCGACCCGAAGCAAGCCTGCCAGGGCGCCGATCTGGTGACCACCGACGTGTGGACCAGCATGGGCTACGAGGCTGAGAACGAGGTGCGCCGCGCCGCCTTCAAGCAGTGGTGCGTGGACGAGGCCATGATGGCCGTGGCCAAGCCCGACGCGCTGTTCATGCACTGCCTGCCCGCCCACCGCGGCGAGGAAGTGACCGCCGAGGTCATTGACGGCCCGCAGAGCGTGGTGTGGGACGAGGCCGAGAACCGCATGCACGTGCAGAAGGCGCTCATGGAGTACCTGCTGCTAGGCCAGCTGGCCTGACCGGCAGCCGACCGCCGCATGGACCTGATGAACCACCTGCTGCCCGAATGGCAGTTCGGTGAACGCCATGCGCTGGTACTCGACGGCGTTTCGCCCGCGCAGGCGTATGCCAGCATCGTGCCCGGCCTGAGCACGCCAGACCCATGGATCGCCCAAGCCATCGCCTTGCGCGAGCTGCCAGGCCGGCTGCTGCGCGGCATCGGTCTGTCGGGCAATGCCTTGCCTCCGAAGGCTTTCGGCTTTCACAGCTTCCAGCTGCTGGGCGAGTTGCCCGGCCTCGAGGTGGCGTTCGGTCTTGCAGGGCGCTTCTGGCAGCTCGACTACGGCCTGCGCCGCATCGCCGACACCGCGGCCTTCATGGCCATGACCGACCAGCCGCGGCTGGTGCTCAACGTCTGCGTGGAGCCGCTGGAAGGTGAGGGCTGTCGGCTGGTGACGCACACC
>NZ_JBPCSJ010000332.1:0-11379 GCF_051007235.1 Hydrogenophaga sp.
ACCTCACCTCGCTGATCGGCATCCGCCACATCGTGGTCGCCATCAACAAGATGGACCTGGTCGAGTACAGCGAAAAGACCTTCCGCAAGATCGTCGAAGACTACGAGGCCTTCGCCAAGCAGATCGGCCTGACCGACGTCACCTTCATCCCGCTGTCCGCCTTCAAGGGCGACAACATCATCGAGCCCAGCGACCGCATGCCCTGGTTCCACGGCAGCACGCTCATGGGCTACCTGGAGACGGTGGAAATCGACGAAGCCCGGCAGCAAAAGACCCCGTTCCGCATGCCGGTGCAGTGGGTCAACCGCCCCAATCTCGACTTCCGGGGCTTCTCCGGCACCATCGCCGGCGGCGTGGTCAAGGTCGGTGACCGCATCCGCACGCAGCCCTCCGGCAAAGAAAGCACGGTGGCGCGCATCGTCACGTTCGACGGGGATCTCCAGCAGGCCGTCGCCGGCCAATCCATCACCCTGACCCTGGCCGACGAGATCGACATCTCGCGTGGCGACGTGATCTCTGTGGCCACCTCATCGGCCGGCGTGGCCGACCAGTTCGAGACCACCATCGTCTGGATGCACGAAGAGCCGCTGTTCCCCGGGCGCCCCTACCTGCTCAAGATCGGCACGAAGACCGTCAGCGCGACCATCACCGAGATCAAGTACCAGGTCAACGTGAACACGATGGAGCACATCGCGGCCAAGAAGCTCGATCTCAACGCCATCGGCGTGTGCAACATCAGCCTGGACCGTTCCATCGCCTTCGACCCGTACAGCGAAGACCGCGACACCGGCGGATTCATCCTGATCGACCGCCTGTCCAACAACACGGTCGGGGCTGGCCTGGTCCATTTCGCGTTGCGCCGCAGCCAGAACATCCACATGCAGCATGTGGACGTGAACAAGGACGCCCGCAGCCAGATCAAGGGGCAGAAGCCCTGCGTGCTCTGGTTCACCGGCCTGTCCGGTGCCGGCAAATCCACCGTCGCCAACCTGGTGGAGAAAAAGCTGTTCGCGCTGGGGCGCCACACCTACCTGCTCGATGGCGACAACGTGCGCCACGGTCTGAACAAAGACCTGGGGTTCACCGAAGAGGACCGGGTGGAGAACATCCGCCGCGTTGGCGAAGTGGCGCGCCTCATGGTGGATGCCGGCCTGATCGTGATCACGGCCTTCATCTCGCCCTTCCGGGCCGAGCGGCAACTCGCCCGCTCGCTGATGGCCGAGGGCGAGTTCGTCGAGATCTTTGTCGATGCGCCACTGGCCCTGGCCGAAGAGCGCGATGTCAAGGGCCTCTACAAGAAGGCGCGGCGCGGCGAACTCAAGAACTTCACCGGCATCGACTCGCCCTACGAGCGGCCGGAGAACGCCAACCTGGTGCTGCCCACCGGCGAACTCACGCCCGAGCAGGCCGCCGATCTGGTGCTGGAGTACCTGAAGCAGAGCGGGGCCATCTGACCGGTGTGCACGCGGCCTTTTGGTTGCTTTTGGAGCCAGATACAAGGTGCCACTGGAACTTTTGGGCGTGAGGAGATGCTGAATCTGTAACATCGTGTTCTTTCAATGGAGGAGCACGACATGGCACTGGTTCGGTATCTCACGCAACTCGGTTTCAACGCTTTCCCCTTCGGAGACTTCTCCTGGGGGGACTTCACCGCCAGCGCCACGACGGTGGACTATGTGCTCGGTGGCCAGACCCTCAGGCTCACCGGCACCTTCACGCTCTCGGGGACCGACGTGGTGGGGGGTACCGTCTCCCAGGTCAGTTTCCTCTCCGCCGGGGTCAGCCAGATCCAGGTCCAGAACCTGTCGCTGGCGTTTGCGGACTTCAGCACCCTGCTGACGAACAACGATCTCGCCGGGCTGCTGCCAGCGGCCGACGAGTCGCGCGGCAACGCCCAGGCCAACCGGATCGAGGCCTTCGGTGGCGATGACCGCCTCTTCGGCTACGGGGGCGCCGACACCCTGATCGGTTCGTACGGCAACGACCAGCTCGATGGCGGGACAGGAGCCGACGCCATGGTCGGCGGCAGTGGCAACGACACCTATGTGGTGGACAACGCCGCCGACAAGGTGGTCGAGGCGGCGGGTGGTGGACGCGACCGCGTCGAGACCAGCCTCACCAGCTACACCCTGGGGGCGCAGGTGGAAGACCTGGTGTACCGCCAGGGCGCCAGCTTCACCGGCAATGGCAACGGGCTCGACAACCTCATCATCGGTGGCCAGAACAACGACTCGCTGTCCGGACTGGGGGGCAACGACGAGCTGCGGGGCGGCAATGGCAACGACACCCTCAACGGCGGCGCAGGTGACGACTTCCTGGTCGGCGATGCGGGGGCCGCCTACGTCACCACGTACGACTCGCGCACTCTCTCGGTGGACCCGGTGCGCAACATCAGCATTTCGCTGATCGCACCCGAAATCGTGGAGCCGGTGGCCGCCGGCACCCCGTCGGTGACCGTGTCCGGCTACGTGAACAACGCCTCGCTGACCAGCTCCCGCTTCAACCTGGCTTTTGTGCTGGACGTCTCCGGGAGCATGACCTCCACCTTCCCCGGCGCCACCGTGGGCGACCTCAACGGCGACGGCTCCGCCAACACCCAGCTCGACGCGGTTCTGGCCTCGTTCGCACAGCTGGTCCAGTCGATCAACGACGCCGGCCTGGGAGACGCCGTCAACATCGGGGTGATCCCGTTCGAGAGCAGCTCCTACATCGCCGCCATCGGCGATGGCAACTCGGACAGCGACGGCAACGGAACGCCGGATGTGGTGGACGCGGCCTACGCGCTCGACGAACTCGGCGGCACCGCCTACGAACTGGGCCTGCAGCGCGCCATCGAGTTCTTCGGCGTGGCGCCGCAAGGCAACAACTACGTCTTCTTCCTGTCGGACGGGGCGCCCAACGCGCAGAACTACGACGCGCTGCTGAGCACGCTCCGCGATCCGGCCGGGATCAACGCCGCCATCCGTTCGCTGGCCATCGGCACCACGGTCGGCTCCAGTTACTACGACATCCTCGACCTGCTCGACGACTTCACCGCCAACGACTCTGCGATCGCGGTCAACAATCCCGACACGCTCGACGCGGGCCTGATCGCATCGGGTGTGGACCTGGCGCAGATCGACGCCGTCCAGCTTTACCTCGACGGCGCCTTGATCACCACGCTCACCGCCGACCAACTGGTCTCCACGCCCTTCGGCCTGAAGTATTCCGTCACCATCCCGGGCCTCTCCAGCGCCCAGAGCAACCGGATCGAGGCCCGCCTGGTGCTGGCCGATGCAGGGGGCAGCACCCTGTCCACCAGCCAGTTCGTCACCGTGGGCACCCTGCTGTCCGACGACCTGCTCCTGGGCGGACTCGGCAACGACACCCTCGATGGCGGTGCCGGACTGGACACCCTCAACGGCGGAGCGGGTGACGACGTCTATATCGTGCACGCGGTCAACACGGTGATCACCGAGGCCGCTGGAGCAGGCTTCGATCGTGTCGAAGCCGACGTCACCTACAGCCTCAACAAAGCCAGTCTGGCCAACGTCGAAGCCTTGTTGCTCACCGGCTCCGAAGCCCTGGGTGGCACCGGCAATGCGGCGGACAACCGCATCACCGGCAACATCGGCAACAACGTCATCCAGGGGCTGGGCGGGAACGACACGCTGGACGGCGGGTTTGGCGTGGACACCGTGACCTACAGCGCGGCGGCGGCCGGCGTCAGCGCCAGCCTCGCCACCGGCCTGGCCACGGGCGGTGCGGGCAACGACACCCTGATCAACTTCGAGCACCTCAGCGGCAGCGCTTTCAACGACACCCTGACCGGCAGCGCCGGGGCCAACATCCTGCGCGGACTGGACGGCAACGACAGCCTGGACGGCGGCTACGGCAACGACACGCTCTACGGTGGCGCCGGCAATGACACGCTCAACGGTGGCTATGACATCGACACCCTGAACTGGTCTGCGCTGGGCAACGCCATCACCGTCAACCTCAACGTCAACTACACCGGCGGCAACGCCACGGGGGAGGGCACCGACACCGTCCAGGGCATCGAGAACGTCGTCGGCACCCGCTTCAACGACAGCATCACGGACGCCGGTTATTCATCGAACCTCCACAACGTCTTCGACGGCGGCCTGGGCAACGACACCTTGTCGGGCGGATCCGGCAACGACACCCTGATCGGCGGCAAAGGTGACGACCTGCTGTCCGGCGGTGTGGGTGTGGACACCGCCGACTACTCCGGCAACACCACGGCGGGGGTCGTGGGAGGCATCGCGTCGGGCACCCTGAGCAGTGCCGACAGCGGCACCGACACCCTGACCGGCTTCGAGGTTTTCATTGGAACGAAGTTCGCGGACAACGTGACCGGCAGCGACGCGGCGGACACGCTGCTGGGCGGCCTGGGCAACGACACCCTGGCGGGCGGCCTGCTCAACGACTCCATCGACGGCGGGGCCGGGGTGGACTCCCTGTCGGGCGGGGCCGGGGACGACACCTACGTGGTCGATGTCGCGGGCGACAAAGTGGTGGAACTGGCCGGCGAGGGCGTCGACACGGTGCTGACCGCCATCGGCATTGCCAACCTGTACGCCGAGGTGGAAAACGCCACGCTCACCGGTCTGGGTGCCATGGACCTGGGCGGCAACGCGCTCAACAACACCTTGCGCGGCAATGCGGACGCCAACCTGCTCAACGGCCGGGCCGGCAACGACTCGCTGGTCGGTGGGCTGGGCAGCGACACCCTCATCGGCGGCGCCGGCAACGACACCCTGGTGGGCGGTGAGTACAGCAACGACGCGGGCGACTGGGTCTCGTTCGCTGGCGAGACCGCGGGCGTGACCGCCACCGTCAGCTCCTACGGCAGCTCCACGGCCACCTCGGCCAACGGCGACATCGACGCTCTGCAGTACATCGAAAACGCCATCGGCACGTCCTTCAACGACAGCCTGACCGGCGACTCTTACGCCAACGTGCTCGATGGTGGTGCCGGCAACGACACGCTCAGCGGCGGTTACGCCAACGACACGCTGTTCGGCGGTGCGGGCGACGACAGCGTCTCCGGCGGCGACGGTGACGATCTGCTGGTCAGCGCGGCGGGCAACGACACCTTCAATGGCGGGTATGGGACCGACACCGTGGACTACTCCATGCTGGGGGGCGTCGTGGTGGTCGATCTGTCCGCAGGCACGGGGGTGTCAGCGGGACACGGCAACGACACCCTGATCGATGTGGAGCGTGTGCTCACGGGAGCGGGCGGCGACACCCTGGGCTGGCTCAGCACCACGACCACGACCTCCAGCTCACTCTACCTGGACGGCGGTGCCGCGGCCGACAGCCTGGTCGGCTCCAACGGCGCCGACACGCTGGTCGGCGGTTTTGGCGCCGACACCATGGCCGGTGGCTACAGCAACGACGTCTATTACGTCGACAACCTGGGCGACCAGATCGTCGAGACGGCCGCGGTGTACGGGTACGACAGGGTCTTCTCTTCCGTCAACGTGAGCGCCCTTTGGGTCGGGGTGGAATACGCCAACCTGACCGGCACCGCCACGGTGCTCAATGGCAACGCCTTGAACAACGAGCTGGTGGGCAACGAGCGCAACAACACGATCAGCGGCGGCGGCGGTTACGACAGCATCACCGGCGGGCTCGGTCGCGACACCCTGTCGGGGGGCGACAGCTACGACTACTTCTACTTCAATGCCGTGGCCGATTCGTCTCTGGGCAATGCCGACGTCATCACCGACTTCGTCAGCTACAGCTCGGGTCTTGCCGGGCGTGACACGCTGTACCTCTACAACATCGACGCCAACACCACCAACGCCACGACCTACGACGCCTTCAGCTTCATCGGCCTGGCCACGTTCAGCGGGACGGCGGGTGAGTTGCGTTACGCGCAGTCGGGTGGCAGCACCTTCGTCTATGGCGATGTGGATGGCGATGCGGTGGCCGATCTGGCCATCGAGCTGACCGGCACCATCACGCTCAACAGCTACGACTTCAGCCTCTGAGTTCGTCGCATGCGTCGAATGAAAAAAGCCGGTCTCGCGAGACCGGCTTTTTTTCAGGGCAGGCCCAGCACCTGCTGCAGCCTGGGCAGGATGTGCCGGCGAAAGTCCAGCGTGTTGGCCACGCCCTGTGCCGCACGCTGGCGCATGGGCTGGGTGTCCTCGGTCAGCAGCCGGTGCACGCCGTCCACCATCGCGTCCTGGTCGAAAAACGGGAACAGCAGGCCGTTGTCTTCGTGTCGGATGAACTCAGCCACGGGCGCCGTGTCGGAACCCAGCACCGCGCAACCGCTGGCCAGGGCCTCCAGCAACGACCACGACAGCACGAACGGGTAGGTCAGGTACAGGTGCACGGAAGACACCTGCAGCAGGTCCAGGAAGGCCGCGTACGGCTGGCTGCCCACGAAATGCACCCGTGCCGGGTCGGTCACCGGCACCTCCGCCTGCATGACCTCGCGCCAGCTCTTGAACGGCGGTTTGGGCATCGCGCCATAACTCACCTTGTCGCCCCCGACGATGACCACCTGCAGGGCCGGGTCCAGCGCCAGGATGCGCGGCAGCGCCCGCATGAACGTGTGGAAGCCGCGGTAGGGTTCCAGCTGGCGGGCCACGAAGGTCAACACCTTCTGGTCGCGGGTCAGCCGGCGGCCATCGGGCAACACAAAGGCCGCGTCCTCCCGGCGTGCGTACACACCCATGTCAAAGCCTTCGTGAATCACCTCGATGGGGGTACCCGAGCGCTGCGGATAGCGCGAGCGCTGCCACTGCGTCGGCGAGATGCCCAGATCGCAAGAGGCCAGCGCCTGCAGGTTCACGCTGTTCTTGATGCGCAGGCGCAGCAGGTCGTCGTCCGTGGGCGGGAACTCGGGGTCAAAACCCACGTCACCGCCCCGCGCCTGGTAGAAGTATTCGAAGTAGTTCACCAGCCGTGCGTCGGGGAACACATCCTTGACGAACAGCGATTCGCCCCAGGCCGGGTGGGCCACCACCAGGTCGGGCACAAAGCCTTTCTGCCGCAGCCCCATGCACAGGCGCGCCACGTCCTGCCCGCGGCGCACCGCGGTTTCGTATTCGCGCAGGTAGTGGTGCGTCTTGCTGTCGGGCACCGGGGGGCGCTGCGCATAGGTCACCACCTGCAGACCCGGTATCTGCGTCTTGGCCCGCACGTTTTCCGTCACGCCAAGGCCCAGCACCTGCACATCGCGCCGGGTGGTCAGGTGGGTGCCCAGCTGCTTGAACTGACCAGGGAAGTTTTGGTGGATCAGGAGGATGCGCATGTGTCGACCGGGGAGAGGCGGTATCCAGGAACGAGAGAGCATAGCTTCAGCCATGTACGCCCCACGTATGATCCCCAGCCATGCCCTCATCGTCGCGCAGTGCAGCACTCAACCGTCGCCAATGGATGATGGGGGCTGCCGCTTTGGCAGCAGGGTGTGGCGGTGGGGGCAGCAGTGGTGGAACGGCGCCGCCCGGTGCGCCCAATGTGCTGTTCCTCGCGATCGATGACCTCAACGACTGGGTGGGCTACCTGGGTGGTCACCCGCAGGCCATCACCCCCAACCTGGACCGCTTGGCTGCGGCATCGTCCTCGTTTCAGCGCGCCTACTGCAACGCACCCCTGTGCGGACCGTCCCGGGCCAGCGCCCTGACCGGCCTCTATCCCTACCGGACCGGCATCTTCGACCACTCGAGGACGCAGATCCCGAGGGCCTTGCCCGACCTGCCGCGCCACTTTGAGCGCAACGGGTACGAGACGCTGGTGATGGGCAAGGTCTACCACAGCTTCACGTCGTTCGAGAATCCATTGCCGCCGGTCTTCCCGGTGACCAACGTCCAGTGTTCCGGGTATCCGGTCCTGCCGGCAGCCGGTATCTTTGACTGGGCTGCCCTGGACGTGGCCGACGAAGTCACCGCCGACGTGCAGATTACCGCTGCGGGTCAGACGTTTCTGGACGCCCCTCGTGCAGCACCGTTTTTTCTGGCCCTCGGCTACATCCGCACCCACGTGCCCTGGTACGTGCCCAAGCGGTACTTCGATCTGTACGACGAAGCGAATCTGTGGATTCCGCAACCGCCTGCCGACGACTGGAGCGACCTGCCGAAGATCGCACGCGACATTGCGTACTTCCAGAACCAGCACGCCTGCATCACGGGGCAGAACCTCTGGCGGTCTGCCGTTCGCGGCTACCTTGCCAGCATCTCCTTTGTGGACGCCCAGATCGGCAAGATCCTCGCGGCCCTGGACCGCAGCCGGCATGCCGACAACACCATCGTCGTGCTCTGGAGCGACAACGGATTCCATCTGGGCGAGAAGTTCCACTGGCACAAGCAGTCGCTGTGGGAGGAAAGTGCGCGCGTGCCCTTCCTCATACGCCGCCCGGGCAGGGCAGGTGCCCGCATCGATCGGGATGTGTCGCTGGTCGACATGTTCCCCACCCTGTCGCAACTGTGCGGGGTGCCCCGCCCAGCCGAACTCCACGGTCACAGCCTGCTGCCGCTGATGGACAACCCCGGCATGCCGTGGGACCACCCGGTGCTCACCACCTACCTGCGCAACCACCACGCCATCCGCCAGGGCCGGTGGTGTTACATCCGCTACGACGATGGCACCGAGGAGCTGTACGACCGCCTGACCGATGGCGACCAGTTGAGCAACCTCGCGGCCGATCCCCGATGGCGCGATGTCAAGCTGCAACTGGGTTCGCTGATGCCCGCCCCGGTGTGACCGACGTGCCCATCTCGATCCAGGACCCAGGGCTGTCCCATCGGGTCAGCCGGTTGCAGACGCTGCCCGCCGTGCAATACACGCGCCAGCCGCCGCGTCGGCTCTGGTACTGCGACCGCGCCGCCCGTGATCAGAACGACATCCACTACACCCAGCTGCAGGCACAGCTATCCGAGCAGTCGCTCTACCTCCTGCTCGACGCCGACGTGCGCGGCAAGGGCGTGATCACCCTCGACGGGCGCATGCTCCGCGAAAACCTGGAAGGGGCTCCAGTGGATCGGCTGCGGCCGCAGATCGCACAGGAAGCGCCCGGCGATGCGCGCGTGATCGAAGAGCCTGTGTTCTACGCACTGCGCTACGGCGTCAGGAACTACGGACACTGCCTCACCGACATCCTGCCGCGCATGATCTGGTTCCACCAGAACCACCCAGGTATCCGCATGGCGGTGCACAAGGACATGCCTGCACCCCTGTTTGATGCGCTGCGGTCGTTCGGTATCCGCGAGCAGCACCTGCTGACCATGGGCGATGAACACCTGCGCGTGCGTCAGCTCTATTTCATGGACCTGTGGAACCGGCATCCCCTCGTCCACGCCCCTCGCAGTTTCGACTGCCTGCGTCAGCTTCGGCAATCGCTGCCCCCATTGGGCTGGCGGCAGACGTTCAAACGCTGGCCGACGCGCCTGTTCGTCACGCGCGAAGACGCCACGACACGCCGCGCGGTCAATCACGACGCTGTCGAGCGCGTGCTGCGGTCAAGGGGCTACACCCCGCTGAGCTGTGGAAAGCTCTCCCTGCACGACCAGATCCGGCACTTCAGCGCCGCAGAGGCCGTGGTGGGCATTTCCGGTGCGGCCTTGACCAACACCGTGTTCTGTCAGCCCGGCGTGCCGGTCGTGAACCTCGCACCGGCGTCCATGCCCTCGTCGTACTTCTGGGACATCGCCCACCACGCCGGCTTGCCGTATTCAGCCGGCTACTTCACCGCCCTGCAGCCGCACAAAGGCATCCATTCCGACCTGAGCATCGACCTCGACGGGCTGGAGCAGCTGCTGGCCGACTGATCAGATGCCCGCTTCTGCGCTGGCGTAGCCGTAGCGCTTGCGGCCCACCAGACACAGGCGCTCCACCTTGGCGATTTCCGCTTCGCTGAGCACACCCTCGTCGCGGTGGCTGGTCTCGCGGGTCACCGCTTCCTTGAACCACGCCGCGTCAAACTTTTCGCCCACAAACTCGGTCACCTGTTGCAGGTGGTCCAGTGGCTTGGCGATGAAGTCTTCGTACTTCACTTCCAGCACCCGTGCCGGATACGCACGCTTCATGGTGGTCATGATCTCGGCCGCTTCGTTCCAGTAGTTGGCCGCCCCCAGCAGGCTTTCCACCTTCATCACCTTGCCAATGCGCAAGCTGGCCACCACATCCACCGGATCGCGGTAGATGTGCACCAGCTTCACCCCGGGTGAGGCCATCACCATGGGCGCGCCGTACACGTTCTGGGGCGACTTGTCGAACCAGCGCGTGGCGCCCGGCTTGCGGCGGGCCATGAAGAGCGTCATGTAACGCTGGTACAGGTCCATGCGCGAGCGCGACTCGTTGAGCACCAGCAGGAATTCCTCTTCCGTCACGCCATCCATTTCCCGGTGCTTCTTGATCACCGGGTTGTTGAGCAGGAAGTGCCGATAACCCGGCGTGCCGAAAGGCTCTGCCATGCGAAAGAACTGCGTCTCCTCCGGGCTCACCAGGTTGGGGTGCAGGTTCAGAAACTTGCGCAGCATGGTCGTGCCCGATCGGACACAACCCAGGATGAAAAAGGGCTTGGAGGACATGCGCTTCATGGCAAAAAGCCAGCCACCGCTGTCAAACGGTCAGGCTGGCCGGGTAGGTCGTGGGTCGGGCAGGCGGATGCTCAGGCCTTGGCCGGCGCCTTGGCCTTCAGGCGGCGGAACACCGTGCGCTGCGTTTCCACAGCCTGGCCGTCCACCATCTTCTTGCCCGTCACCTGGCGGAACACACCCAGGCCCATCACCCGCACGGGCTCTTCTCCACCCTTTTCCACGGCATCGCCCACGCTCTGCAGCGTGTGACGGATCAGGCGCAGTGCGCGTTGGTCGGGCAGCCCCTTGAGCAGGGCGGGGTTGCTGGTCTTGAGGGCGGCGAGGATATCGGCAGCTTTGATCATGAAAAACTCCTTGGGGGTGAAAAGTGAAAAAACGGGCCGGGCCGGCTTATTCCAGCAAGCCCTTGTTTTTGAGCACGCGCCGCAGCGCCTGCATCTGCTGGGCAATCTCTTCTGCCACCGAACGTGCGCTGGTCGTCTCGGCGTTCTGTTCAAACCAGGCCGACGCCAGTGCCAGCGTTTCGGGCAGGCTCAAGGCGGCCAGTTCGTGACGCAGCTGCCGCATGTGCCACTGGGTCTGCACCCAGGCGCCAAAGGCCTCCACCTCCTGCGGCGTCATCTGTTGCTGCAGTTCGGCCGGCAATTCGGGTTGGCCCAACGGTACCGTGCCCACCACCGCGTTCACCCCACGCTTCTTCTCGGCGTCGTAGGTGGTGCGGATCAGCTGGATGACGTTTCGGCGGGTTCGGAAATGCATGGACGGAGCATAAACCCAATCCACCACTTTGGGCAATATATTGCCCGCAAAAATCTACAAG
>NZ_JBPCSJ010000333.1:0-12184 GCF_051007235.1 Hydrogenophaga sp.
CAGCGCCTGCAGCACGTCGTGGTACGAGTCGGCTTCGTTGGTGAAGCGGCGGCCGTCGGCGCGCACCATGATCAGGCCCGGCTTGGCGCGCTCGATCAGGTGCGGGAAGTGGGCGAACGAGCCGTCGCGCTGCGGCACCAGTGAGACGGGGGCCAGGGCGGCGGCCTGCAGGCCGTCGGCGCCCACGCGGGCGCCGGCGCTCTCGCCCAGGCGCAGGCCGTCGCCGGTGTTGCCGCGCGAGGCCGCGGACCAGTGTTCGGTGCCGGTGGGCGCGTGCGGCAGCAGGGCGCGCTTGCGCTCGGTGTCGTGCGGGAATCCGCCACAGGCCAGCAGCACGCCGCGGGCCGCGTGGACCTCGACCGGGCCGTCCGGGGTGTTCAGCACGGCTCCGGTCACGCGCTCGCCGTCGCGCAACAGGCGCCGTGCTGGCGAGCGGGTGCGGATGTCGACGCCAGCTTCAAAGGCCGACGCCGCCAGCGCCGCCACCAGCGCATTGCCGTTCACCAGCCGCATGCCGCGGCGGTGGACCAGCAGGTCTTTCCCGTGCGCCAGCACACGCTTCGCGACGAACCAGAACGACGCGGGCTTGCGCAGCGCATTGAAGAAGTGGCGCAGCTCGGCGCCCGAGGCGATGCCCATGCCCCAAAGCGTGGTCTCGGGCAGCGGCGGTTTGAGATCGGCGATGCGCGGGCCGAGGCGGCGGCCGTCGAAGGGCGCGGCGCAGAGCGAGCGGCCGCCGGTGGACGCGTGCGGCGTGCGGCCGTGAAAGTCGGGGATGGCGTTGCCGTCGATGAAGCGCAGCGAGGTCTTGCTGCGGAAGAATTCCACCATGCGCGGCGCGGCGTCCAGGAAGGCGCGGGCGCGGGCCTCGTCGAAGCGCTCACCGAGTTCGTGGCGCAGGTAATTCAGCGGTTCGTCGATGGGTTCGACGATGCCCGCCTCGACGGCGAGCGGATTGCGCGGCAGCCACATCCAGCCGCCCGACCAGGCGGTGGTGCCGCCGAACTGCGGGTCTTTCTCTGCGACGATGACCTTGAGGCCCAGATGCGCCGCAGTCACGGCGGCCGAGAGCCCGCCGGCTCCAGAACCGATCACCAGAAGATCACAGTCCCACTCACGCATCGCAGCTCTCTTCGCGCGGGACACCGTGGAACTGGCTTTGCCAGGCCACTGGTGTCGCCCCCTTGAGGGGGGAAACGGCTACGCGAAGCGAGCAAGCGACGGGGGTGGTCATGGCTATACGGCGTAGATCGGCTTGCGGCCTTTGACGTCGCTCGGGGCGCCCGTCTCGGCCGTGAGTTGGAAGAAGGGCGAGGCGCCGCTGGCGGCGGCCAGCTGCTGGGCCACCGACAGCAACTCGGGCGCCATGGACTGCATGCGCTCCATGGTGAAGCGCACCGTGGGCCCGGCGATGGTGATGACGCCGATGGCCGGCTGGCCGGCAAAACGCACGGGTGCCGACATGGCTGACAGGCCCAGGCTGTAGGTGTCCACCGTCAGGCTGTAGCCACGTTCGCGCGTTTCGTGGACCGCGGCCAGCACGGCCTGCAGCGACGTCGGCGCGGCCGGACCGAATTGCTCGGGCGCTCCCAGGCCCTGCTGGGCCACCAGGGCCAGCGCGGCGTCGTCGCTGAGGGTGGACATCAGCGCCCAGCCCGAAGACGAGCAGGACAGCGTCGCGTCGCTGCCCATGTCGGGGTCGTAGCGCAGGCCCTGGCGCGCGCCTTGTGCGCGGGCGACCCAGGTCAGGCGCTCACCGTCCACCACCGACAGGCGCACCAGTTCGCCCGAAATGTCGGCCAGCTGGTTGAGCAGCGGCTGCGCGATGTCGACGATGCCGGAGTTGCTCAGGTACGAAAGGCCCATGCTCACCAGCTTGGTGGTCAGCAGGTACTCGCCGTGGCCCTTGGCCTGGCGCACATAGCCCAGGCGCACCAGGTCGGCCAGCAGGCGGTGCACGCCGCTGCGCGGGATGCCGGTACGGTCGGCGATGGCGGCCAGCTCCATGCCTTCGCCGTGTTGCGACAGCAGTTCGAGGATGCCGAGGGTTCGTTCAAGGACGCCGTTCATGGTGGGGTTCCGATTCGTTCAGGAGGTCGAAACCGGGCATGTTACGGACTGGCCGGTGCGCGCCGCTGACAGCACCGCGAGCGTGGCCTGCAGCGTGCGCAGGCCGTCCAGCGCGCTGCACAGCGGGGCTTCTTCGCCGCGGATGACGGCCGCAAAGTGCTGCAGCTGGCGCGTGTACGGATCGGCCTTGAGGGCGGTGCGCTGCTCGCGCGTGATCGGGTGGTGCCAGTGGCGTTCGCCGCTGTAGTGCCATAGCGAGAGATCGGGCAGCGAGAGCGAGCCCTGTGTGCCGGCGAAGAAGAGGGTGTTGACGTCCTGGCGCGGGTACTGGTCCTGCTCGCCGGCGCAGAAATCCCAGCACCAGGGCGCCACCGCGGTGTCCGACAGCACCAGGGTGGCCAGTGCGCCGTTGGCCAGGCGCAGCACGGCGGCGGCCGTGTCCTCCATCGCGAAGCCGCGCACCGCGTTGCTGGTCAGCGCCTGCACCTGCACGACCTCACCGCCGATGAAGCGCAGCTGGTCGATCTCGTGGATCAGGTTGATGAGCACCGGGCCGCCGCCGGGTTCGCGCCGCCAGGCCAGATCGAAATAGGCCTCGGGCTTGTAGAAGCTGGCCATGACGTTGGCGCTGACGAGCCGGCCCAGCCGGCCGCTGGCGACCAGGTCGCGCGCCTGGCGGTTGATGGGGTTGTGGCGGCGGTGGTGGCCCACCAGCACCGGCACGCCGCTGCGCGCTTGTGCGTCCGCCAGCTGCTGTGCCTCGGCCACGCTGTCGGCCAGCGGCTTTTCCACCAGGGCGGCGACGCCGCGCGCCAGGCAGTCCAGCGCCATCGGCACGTGCTGGGTGTTGGGGGTGGCGACGATGGCGCCCTGCGGCTGGAAACGTTCCAGTGCGCTCACATGGTCCGGCGCCCAGGGCACGCCGATGGATTCGGCCAGCGCACGGCCTGCGTCCGACGGGTCGGCGATGCCGGCCAGCGCGAGGTCCGGTGTGCGCAAGATTCGGTCGATGTGCGTGCGGCCGATGGCGCCGGCGCCCACAACCAGAAGGCGGGTGGTGTCCATGTGTGGTGTGTCTCCGGGCTGGAGTCTAGTCAAAAAAAGAACAACATTCAATACTTGAACGCAATTCCACTTTTGCATATGATCCACGCCAACCACCCGATCCACCCGAGATCCGAGCGAGACACATGACACAGACCCTCAGCGGCGCCACGCGCCTGCACTACATCGTGGGCGACCCGATTGCCCAGGTGAAATCGCCCGCCGGTGTGACCCAGGCCTTTGCCGACCATGGTCGCGACGCGGTGTGCGTGCCGGCCCATGTGTCGCCGGCCCACCTGGCCGACTGGGTGCGCGGCGCCTCGCTGGCACACAACGTGGACGGCATCATCGTGACCGTGCCGCACAAGTTCGCCTGTACCGACCTGTGCACCACCACCTCGGACCGCGCAGCCTTCCTGCACACGGTCAACACCATGCGCCGCAATGCCGACGGCAGCTGGCACGGCGACATGTTCGACGGCCTGGGTTTCGTCACCGCTCTGCAAGACAAGGGTTGCCAGCCGGCCGGAAAAAGAGCCTTGCTGGTGGGCGCGGGCGGCGCCGGCTCGGCCATCGCCTATGCGCTGGTCATGGCCGGCGTGAGCGAACTGGCCATCCACGACCCCGATGACCAGCGCCGCGCTGCGCTGGTGGAACGGCTGGCCGGCCTGGGGAAATGTCCGGTGACCCACGGCAGCGCCGACCCGACCGGCTTCGACCTGGTGCTCAACGCCACACCGGTGGGCATGAAAGACGATGACCCGTACCCGCTGGACGTGAGCAAGCTCCAGCCGCAGATGTTCTGCGGCTGCGTGATCACCGCCCCGGCGGTGACGCGCTTCATCGCCGCTGCACGCGAGCAGGGCTGCGGCACGATGACCGGCGCCGACATGTTCGCCCGCGTGCGCGACCTGATGGTGGATTTCCTCCTGGGGGCGTGAACATGCAAGTCCTGCAATCGCTGAACCAGCTGCCCACCGACGCTGCGTTCGATCTGGTGGTGATCGGTGCCGGTGGCGCCGGCATGGCCGCTGCGCTGTTCGCCGCGCTGGATGGCAAAACCGTGCTGCTGGTCGAGCGCACCGGGCATGTGGGCGGCACCACCGCCTGGTCCGCCGGCACCACCTGGGTGCCGGGCACGCACCACGCGACCAAGGTCAACCCGTCCGACACGCTGGCCGAAGCAGCGCGCTACCTGACCAACGCCATCGGTGATCGCACACCGGCCGCGCTGCGCCAGGCTTTTCTGGACCACGGCGCCGCGGCCATCCGCTTGCTGGAAGACCGCACCGAGCTGAAGTTCAGGCCCTACCCGAAGCACCCGGACTACATCTCCGACCTCGGTGGATCGACGCTGAACGGCCGTGCGCTGGAGCCGCTGCCCTTTGACGGGCGCCTGCTGGGCGATCTGTTCCAACTGGTGCGCCCGCCCATCCCTGAGTTCACCGTGCTCGGCGGGATGATGGTCGACCGCACCGACATCAACCACCTGCTGGCGCTGACGAAGTCTTTCGCTTCGTTCAAGCACGCGTTCAAGATCATCGCGCGCCACGGCCTGGACCGGCTGAGCCACCCGCGCGGCACGCGGCTGGTGATGGGCAACGCGCTGGTGGCGCGGCTGCTGTACTCGCTCTCGAAACAGGCCTGCGTGACGCTGGTGCTCAACACCTCGGTCGAGCGCTTCGAGCGCGACGGTGCGGACGTGACCGGTGTGGTGCTCAAGGGGCAGGGCGCAGGCGCAGGTGGCAACCGCCGCGTCAGCGCTCGCGGCGGCGTGGTGCTGGCCAGCGGCGGCTTCAACCGCCACCCGGACCTGCGCGCGCAGATGCTGCCCGGCGCCGACATCGCCTGGTGCCCGGCCGCACCCGGCCACACGGCCGAAGCCCACGCACTGGCCCAGGACGCCGGTGCGGTCTACGGCCAGGGCGCGCTGAGCAACGCCTTCTGGGCACCGGTTTCGTTGAGAAAACGCGCCGACGGCAGCACGGCGGTGTTCCCCCACTTCGTGATGGACCGCGCCAAGCCCGGCATGCTGACTGTGAACCGGAAAGGTGAGCGCTTCGTCAACGAGAGCACCTCGTACCACCTGTTCGGCATGGCGATGCAGGCCACCGGGTCGGTGCCCGCCTGGCTGGTGTGCGACGCGACCGCGCTGCAGAAGTACGGCACCGGCATGGTGCGCCCCGGCGCGTCACCCAAGGACATGGCCCCGTTCCTGGCCGATGGCTACCTCACGCAAGGCGCCACGCTGGATGAGCTGGCGCAGAAGCTCGGGATCGACCCCGCCGGCCTGAAGGCCAGCATCGAGGAGATCAACCGCTGCGCCGACACCGGGGTGGACCCGCGTTTCCACCGCGGCGAGACGGCCTATCAGCAGAACATCGGCGACGCGAGCGCAGGCACGAAAAATCCCAATCTGGGACCGCTCAAAACCGCGCCGTACTTCGCCGTGCAACTGCACCCGGGCGACATCGGGGCCGCCACCGGCTTTGCCACCGATGGGGATGCCCGCGTGCTGGACGCGCAGGGCCAGCCCATCGCCGGCCTGTATGCCGTGGGCAACGACATGCACTCGATCATGGGCGGCGTCTACACAGCGCCGGGCATCACCATCGGCCCGGGCCTGGTGTTCGGCTGCCTCGCGGCCCGCCATGCGGGTGCACGCAGCGCGGTGGCCGTGCCATGACACCCATGCACGAAATGCACAGGCCCTGGCCGCATTCGTCGGGTGTAGCGGCAGGGCTGGCCCAGAGAATGGGCGGACTTTTCGGGCCCGGCGTGCCCCGTCCCGCTGGCCGCCCAGTCGCTCAGTACAAACCCCAAAACCGTTCGATGATCGATCGTCATTGGGCGGTATTCGAACAAGTAGCTGGTTGTATCCGTGGACCGCGCGGTGGTCGCCCCCTACAGTGGGACCGCCTGCCCGAACCCCCGGCGCCAGCAGATCACACCCTTGAGTCCGGGTTCCAGGGCTTGGTTTTTTCCAACAGAAGGAGACATCTGATGCAGCAGTTCAAACGTCAATTCCTGGGCGCCGCCGTCGCGGCCCTGGCCACCGTGGCCGGTATCGGTGCCGCACAGGCGCAGGGTTACCCCGAGCGCGACGTGACCGCCGTGATCCAGTGGGGCGCCGGTGGTGGCACCGACGTGGCCATGCGTGGCTACGCACCCTACGCCGAGGAAGCCCTGGGCAAGAAGATCGTGCTGCAGAACAAGCCCGGCGCGGCCGGCGTGATCGGCGCCAACTTCGTGCTGCAGCAGCCGTCGGACGGTTACACCATCCTGATGGGCGCCGAGCCGCAGGCGCTGTACCGCGTGATGGGCGTGGCGGATTTCGACTACGACCAGTTCACCCCCATCAACATCGCCGCCGTGGCCAACACCATCCTGCTGGTGGCCAAGCCCGATGCGCCCTGGAACAGCATGCAGGATCTGCTGAGCTTCGTGCAGGCCAACCCCAAGAAGGTCAAGCAGTACCTGGCCGGCCAGGGCACCGTGCCGTTCACCATGAACGCCATGATGAGCACGCTGACCAAATTCGAGACCATCAACGTGCCGTTCGACGGTGACGGCCCCGCCATCGCTGCGCTGCAGGGCGGCCACGTGGACATCGGCTTCATCGCTTCGGGTGCCGCCATCGAGCACGTCAAGGCCGGTCGCCTCAAGGCCTTGGCCGTGGTGGACAGCAAGCCCTTCCAGGGCATCGCCCCCGTGACCGACGCGCCGTCGCTCAAGGGCATCACCAAGTACCTGCCCTGGGGTTCGTGGTACGGCGTGTTCGTGAAGAAGGACACCCCCGAGCCGGTCAAGGCCAAGCTGGTGGCCGCTTTCAAGAAGGCCGGTGACAACCCGCAGTACCGCAAGATGATGGAAGGCCGTGGCACCACCATGCTGAACATCAGCGGCGCCGAAGCCGAAGCGTTCATCAAGAAGTTCCAGTCCACCACCGCCTGGCTGTACCAGGGCGCGGGCGCGGCCAAGAAGAACCCGGCCGAGCTGGGCATCGCCAAGCCCTGATCCCCGCGGGCTGACAAAGACGGTCTGTGGCGAGCCTTTCGCCCAGGCCGTTTTTTTCACCCTTTGATCACCACAACGAGGAGAACACCATGCACACCAGCCATCCGCGGCTGCCCGGTGAGCTGACCTTCATGGTCCTGATCGTGCTGTTCAGCGCGTTCATGCTCTGGGCTTCGTACAACATTTCGCGTTTCGATTCGCTGTCGTCGGCCGGCTTCTTTCCCATGCTCTGCGCGGCGACCATGCTGGTCACTGGCCTGATGAGCCTGGTCAAGACCGCTCGATCGAAGCTGGCGCTGGCGCCCAACCAGACGGTCTTCCAGCAGTTCGTGCAGAAGCTGGCGCCGCTGACGCTGGTGCTGTTTGCTGCGCTGATCGTGGCCTACATGCTGTTGCTGGAAGTGCTGGGCTTTCTCGTCGCGTCCTACCTGTTCCTGCTGCTGTCCATGCAGGTCCTGGGCAGCAAACGCTTCGGGCTCAATCTGGTGATCAGCGCCGTGGTGCTGGCGGCCATCTACATCGTGTTCCAGACGGCCTTCTCGGTCGTCCTGCCCGCCGGCAGCCTCGTCGGCCCCTACCTGCCGGAGTTCCTGAAATGATGGAAGCCATTGGTTACTTCTTCATGTCCTGGGTGGACGTGCAGATGCTGTTGCTCACAGCACTGGGCACGTTCGCGGGCATCTACATCGGCGCCATCCCGGGCCTGTCGGTCACGATGGCGGTGTCCATCCTGATCTCGTTCACCTTCAAGTGGGACGTGAACCACGCGCTGGCGCTGATCTCCGGCATCTACCTGGGCGGTGTGTACGGTGGCTCGCGCAGCGCCATCCTGCTGAACATCCCCGGTGCGCCGGCGGCCATCGCCACCGGCCTGGACGGTTACCCGCTGGCCAAACGGGGCGAAGCGGGCCAGGCCATCGGCCTGACCACGGTGGTCTCGGTCTATGGCGGCTTCATCGGCATCCTGGCGCTGGCCGTGGCCGCGCCGCTGGTGTCGGACCTGGCCCTCATGTTCGGCCCGCGCGACTACATGCTGCTGGCCGTCTGGGGCCTGCTGCTGGTGGGCAGCCTTTCGGGTGAATCGCTGTCCAAGGGCGTCTTTTCGGGTGCCCTGGGCGCGCTCATCGCCTGCGTGGGCCTGGACCCGATGACGGGCGAGAACCGCCTGACCTTCGGCAGCATGCAGCTTTCAGCCGGCATTGCCTACGTGGCCGCCATGATCGGCTTCTTCGGTGTGTCCGAGGTGATCGCGCAGATCCACGAACTCAAGCTCACCGCGATCAAGCAGAACGTCAGCAAGATCATCCCGTCCTGGGGGCTGCTCAAGAAGTACCTGCCGCTGGCCACCCGCACGTCCACCATCGGTGTGGTGGTGGGGGCCTTGCCCGGCGCGGGCGGTGACATCGCGGCGCTCATGGCCTACGACCACGCCAAGCGTACCGTCAAGAATCCTTCGCGCCCGTTCGGCGAAGGCGCCTACGAAGGCCTGGTGGCGCCCGAATCGGCCAACAACGCGGCTGTGGGCGGTGCCTATGTGCCCATGCTGACGCTGGGTATCCCGGGCGATGCGGTCACCGCCGTGATCATCGGCGCGCTCTACATCCACGGCCTCAAGCCGGGCCCGATGCTGATGATCGAGACGCCGCACCTGTTCTGGTTCATCGTCGGTTCGCTGACGCTGGCCAATATCTTCCTGCTGGTGTTTGGCCTGACGGGCATCCGGATCTTTGCCAAGATCGTCGAGACGCCCAAGCCGGTGTTGCTGCCGCTGATCCTGGTGCTGTCGGCCGTGGGTGCCTACGCGATCAACAACAACCCGGTGGACGTGTACTGGATGCTGGGCTTCGGCGTGCTGGGCTACTTCCTCAAGATGTACGGTTTCCAGGTCGGGCCGGTCATCCTGGGCATGATCCTGGGCCCCATCATGGACCGCAGCTACCGCCAGGCCATGGCGTCCAGCGGTGAAGACGTGGGCGTGTTTGTCACCGAGTTCCTCACCACGCCGCTGTCGGCCATCCTGCTGGCCTGCGTGGTGCTGACCATCGTCAGCCAGGCGGACTGGTGGAAGCGGTTGCGCGGGAGGAAGTGATCCCCCCTGCGCGGAGCATCTGTCACCCCCCTGCGCGGCTTCGCCGCGTCCCCCCCTGGAAGGGGGGACCACGCCATAGGCCCGGCGGAGCCGGTTCCTCGGCGTGTGCCGGACAGGACACGCGCTCCGGACCGCTGCGTGCGCCGCTCAACCCCCGCTGCTGCAAGGCGCCGGGGGTTTTCTGTTTCAGGGGCTGTTGGTGTGGGCCAGTTGCGCCAGCGCCTGGGCGCGGAACTCGCGCGGGCTCAGGCCGGTGTGGCGTTTGAAGAAGCGGCTGAAGTAGGCGTCGTCTTCAAAGCCCAGCTCGGCCGCCAGCTGCTTGACGCTGCCCACGGTGTAGACCAGTTCGCGTTGGGCTTCGTGCACCAGGCGGGCGTTGATCACGTCCAGCGCCGACATGCCCAGCACCTCGCGGCAGATGCGCGAGAGCTGGCCCGCGGTCAGGCCCATGGTGCCGGCGTAGGACTGCACCGGCCGGTGTTCGCGGAAGTGCCGGTCCAGCAGGGCCTTGAACTGCCCGATCTGGCGCTGCTTGCGCGCGCCGGCGGTGGCGCCGCCCGCGTCGCGCGCGGTCGGCCCGGCCAGCCGGGCCACCTGCACCATCAGCGCGGTCAGCAGCGCCATGCCCGACGCCGTCTGGCCGCTGCGGTGCGTGCGCGACTCGCGCTCGATCGACTGGAACAGTGGCATCAGCGGCTCCAGTGGCTCGCCGTCGGCGGGCAGTTCGATCACCCGCGGCGTGCGGATGGTGTCCAGCAGCTCGGGCATCAGCAACGCAGCCAGCGACTCCAGCACCTTCTGGGTGGCGGTGACCACCGGGCCGTCCACATCAGGAGCGAAACGAAACCCGTGCGCCGCGCCGGCGGGCACGACGATGAGGCAGGGCGCCTGCGCCGGGATGCGCGCGCCGTTCAGTCGCACCTCGACCGAGCCGGCCGTCAGGCACAGCAACTGCACAAAGGCGTCGTGCCGGTGCACCTGGATCTCCCACTGGTAAGGCGCCGAGCGCTGGGGAATCCATTCGAAGTTGAACGAGTTCGACCAGGCCGGCGCGTCCTGGTCGCCGTAGAGCGCGTAGTTGGGAATGCGGGCGGTCAAGGGGGCTCCGTGGTTTGCACGAATTGTCCTGGTGCTGGCCGGGATCGTCAAACCTTGCGAAGGGGTCGGAGCGAACAATCGTTTCCATTCCAAACAGGAGACCAGCATGTCCGTTTCCCCTTCCCACTGGCTGGGCCTGCAGGGTCGCGTGGTCGCCGTCACCGGCGCGGCCAGCGGCATCGGTGCCGCCACGGCGCGCAGCCTGGCCGAAGCCGGCGCCCACGTGGCGCTGATCGACCGCGATGCCGAGGGCGCCCAGCGCCAGGCCTCCGCACTGGCCGCCGAACTCGGTGCGCAGGGCGTGCGCACCCTGGCCGTGACCTGCGACATCGCCAGCGAAGAGCAGACCCTGGCCGCTGCCCAAAAAGTGCAGGCCGAACTGGGCGATGTGACGGCCCTGATCAACAACGCCGGCCTGCTGCGCCCAGGCGCGCTGGACAGCGTGAGCCTGGCCGACTGGAACACCGTGCTGGGCGTCAACCTCACCGGCTACCTGCTGTGCGCACGCGCCTTTCAGCCGCAGCTGGCACGCACGCGCGGCGCGCTGGTGCATGTGGCGTCCATCTCTGCCAACTTCCCGCAAACCGGCAGCGGCGCCTACAGCGCGGGCAAGGCCGGTGTGCTGCTGCTGTCGCGCCAGATGGCGGCCGAGTGGGGCCCGCTGGGCATCCGCAGCAACGCCATCTGCCCCGGGATGATCCGCACCGCGCTGTCGGCGAAGTTCTACGAAGAGCCGGGCTTTGAAGAAAAGCGCGCGCAGGTCACGGCCAGCCGCCGCATCGGCGAGCCGCAGGACATCGCCGACGTGGCGCTGTTCCTGGCCAGCCCGCGCTCGGCCTACATGAACGGCGCCGAACTGGCGGTCGATGGCGGCATGTCGTCGATGTTGATGGACATGGTGCCCAGGCCAGGCTTTAACCAGACGAATTGAGGAGACACACATGAACAAGACCGAATACGACCTGATCGTGGTGGGCTCCGGCGCCGCCGGCCTGGCCACCGCCATCACCGCTAGGAAGCGCGGCCTCGATGTCGTGGTGATCGAGAAAGAGCCGGTTTTCGGTGGCACCACCGCGCTCTCGGGCGGCGTGCTGTGGATCCCGCTCGGGCCCCCTGGCCGCCAGCAGAACCCGGCCGACACGCGCGAGGCCGTGCGCCGCTACATGGTGGAAGAGACAGGCGCGTTTTATGACGAGGCCGCGGTCGAGGCCTTCATCGACAACGGGCCAAAGATGGTGGCGTTTTTCGAACGCGAAACGGCGATGCAGTTCGTGCCCACGCTCTACCCGGACTACCACCCTGATGTGCCGGGCGGCGTGGACATCGGTCGCTCCATCCTGGCCAAACCGTTCGACATCCGCGAACTCGGCGCCGACATGGCGCGCCTGAAGCCGCCGCTGAAAACCATCACCTTCATCGGCATGATGTTCAACTCGTCGAACGCCGACCTGAAGCATTTCTTTCAGGTCACCAAGTCGTTCACCTCGTTTCTGTACGTGGCCAAGCGCCTGGCCACACACCTCAAGGAACTCGCGCTGTACCGCCGCGGCATCGCGGTCACCAGCGGCAACGCGCTGGCGGCGCGGCTGGCCAAGTCGGCACTGGATCTGGGCATTCCCATCCTCACCAGCACACCGGCCCAGGGCATTCAGATGGACGGTGATCGTGCGGTGGGCGTGCGCACGGCGCAGGGCGTGCTGCGCGCGCGCCACGGCGTGGTGCTGGCCTGCGGCGGTTTCCCGCACGACGTCAAACGCATTGCACAGGCCTACCCGCATGTGAAGCGTGGTCACCGGCACCTCTCGCCCACACCCGTCAGCAACACCGGCGACGGCGTGAACATGGCCGAAGCGCTGGGCGGTGTGG
>NZ_JBPCSJ010000334.1:0-2503 GCF_051007235.1 Hydrogenophaga sp.
AGCGCGCTGGCGAAACGCAGCGGAACCCGATGTACACCGCGTAGAAGTCGGCGGCCTTCCAGGCGCTGACATCGGCCCGCATCTGCTCCGGCCCGTACCACCAGGAGCCCCCCATGGTGCGCCGCTCGTGGCCCTGGGCATCGTCCACCCATTCCCACACGTTGGCGCCCATGTCGTACAGGCCATTGACGCCCTGTGCCGTGCGGCCGGCCGGCGCGGCGCGTGGCCAGGGGTCGGCGCCGCTGGTGTTGGCGCCCTGTGGCGATGTGCCGGTGGGGTAGGGGTAGGTCGTCCCGCGCACCCAGGGCGCCGGGGCGCTGGGGCGTTGCTCGGTGTGGGCGGCGCTGGTCCATTCGGCCGCCGTCGGCAGCCGGCCGCCACGCCACTGGCAATAGGCCTGCGCTTCGGCATGGGTCAGGTGCACCGCGGGCAGGTCGCTGCTGGCGGGGGGCACGCCGTCGGGCGTGCGCCAGGTCCAGCCGGGGCGCCGCTGCCAGCCGCCCGAGTACTCGAAGCCGCCGCCCTCGCGCTCGGCACGGGTGGTGGTGCCTGTCGTCTGCACGTAGCGAGCGAACTGGGCGATGGTGACCTCGGTGCGGTCGAACAGCAGTGCGCCCACCCGTTGTTGCGACGTGTCGGCCGTGGCTGTTGTAGGCCAGGCGAGGAACAGAATGAGGGCCGTCCATGCCAGGTCGAGCGTGCCGCTCTCGGTCAGTTGCCTTGGGCATGCGGATGGAATGCGTTTTAGCATGAGAAGAATGATCGCTGTGAGCGCATGACCAGCGGGCGCAAGGGGGTTCCAAGGAGCGCTTTGCTGGCGATGCGCGCGCCTTGGAGGCGCCCACATCGTCCGCTCAAACTTGACCCGGTCCAAATACAGGGATAAATTCAGTCTGAACCAAGGAGGCGCCATGCAGGCCCGCGAACAGATCCGATCCATCTCCTACCTCAAGAGCCACGCCGCGCAGATCTCGGAAGAGGTGGCTGCCTCTGGGGCGCCGGTCATCATCACCCAGAACGGCGAAGCCGCCATGGTGATCGAGGGTGTGCAGCAGTACCAGGAGAAGCAGGAAATGATCGCCCTGCTCAAACTGCTGGCGCTGGGTGAAAAAGACCGGCAGGCCAGTCTCGGGCTCTCTGTGGAAGAGTGCCGTGCGCAACTGGCACAGCGGCGCCAGCAGCGCTGAACGCAGCATGGCCATCGTCATCCTGCCCGACGCGCAGGCCGACCTTTTGGACCTGCAGGACTACATGCTGGAACGCTGGACGCCCGAACTGTGGCAAGCCGCTGAAGACGACATCTTTGCGCAGCTTGCTCAGGTGGATTCGGGCTTCATCACTGGCCCCGTGGTTCCATTGCTGGCCAGCGTGGGCATCACGGACTACCGCACCGTTCTCAGTTCACACCACCGCATCCTGTATCGGAAGGTCGATGGCAACACGGTGGTGTATGCGGTGGCCGGGCAGATGCTGGACTTTCAGACGCTGCTACTGAGGCGGTTGTTTAGGCGGTGAGGTCTGCCAAAAGATCAGCCCTGACACCTTTGCCCTAAATTCCTGTCTTCGCTGATATTTGAGTGTTGGGGCGTAGATCATGACAACGGGTTCTGTTGGGGTGGTATGGATCGTGATGGGTGGGGTGTTGATTTGGTTCGTCACGCTTGCCGTTCTAGGGGTTTGTCGAAAAGGGCAGCTGGTTCCCTCGCGTGCTAATTGGCTCGACCGCTTTTTTAACCTGTTCCTCTACCTGCCTATTGCTGGGATGTGCTTACTGCTGGGATTGGCAACGGGTTCGTGGCTTGTCTCGCTTGCCATCCTGGTGACACCCCCTCTCATTCGCGCGCTTTACTCAAAGCCGAAGCGGGAGTCACTGAAATCGGAAATGGACCGGTTGTACGCCGCTTCCAGTCATACGAACCCGAATCCTCGGTACAGCTTTTCGGGTGGGGATGCGATTGCAGTGTGCGATCAGGATCAGGAGAGTTGGATCAATGGCATCTGGCCCGTGGTGTCACTGGATCGGGTGGGAAAGAATCGACATGGGGAGTACTTTCGGGTCCACCAGTCGTTTCCCTCACGAGAGGTTGTGGTTAGCCATCTCACTTTCGAGACCGCCAAGAACTTCATCAGGTCCGACAAAAAAGCTTTCTTGAGGGAGTTTGGCGCGTAGCCGCAGCGTGTGACGAAAGAACCGCAAGCAGGTCTACTCACATGAAGAGCTATGAGCGACCAAAACACAAAAGGGCTGCCGATGGCAGCCCTTTTGCATTGGAGAGCGAAATCCCGATCAGTTCGCGAAAGCCGCAATTCCCGTGATCGCGCGGCCCAGGATCAGCGCGTGCACATCGTGCGTGCCTTCGTAGGTGTTGACCACCTCCAGGTTCACCAGGTGGCGGGCCACGCCGTATTCGTCGCTGATGCCGTTGCCGCCCATCATGTCGCGGCTCATGCGGGCGATGTCCAGCGCCTTGCCGCAGCTGTTGCGCTTGAGGATGCTGGTGAT
>NZ_JBPCSJ010000335.1:0-17286 GCF_051007235.1 Hydrogenophaga sp.
GAAGACTTGAGCCAGACATTGGTGCCGGCCAGTTTGTATTCGCAGGCGCCAGCCACGCACTCCATGATCTCGGGCGCGCCGGTGTTGAAGGTCAGGGTGGCGGGCAGCACCACGCCGACCGACTTCTTGGTGCCGTCGGGGAAGGTGATGCCGTGGCTGACGCATTTGCCGTCGAAATAGACGCTGGCCTGGGTGTTGACGGCAACGCCGCTGATCTGGGTGGTGCTCATGGATGTGTCCGGATGAAAAACGAAGGCGAAACCGCGATTTTAGGCGGCGGGGCATCGTGCCCCGGGGTTCAGACCAGGTCTTGCCAGTCGGCCGCGTCAAAGCCCACCGTGATGGACCCATCGGCCCACTCGACCACAGGCCGCTTGATCACGCTGGCGTGTTGCAGCAGCAGGGCGCGGGCACTGGCGTTGTCGACCACGGCGGCGCGGGTGGCCTCGTCCAGCCCGCGCCAGGTCGTGCCCTTGCGGTTGACCAGTGTCTCGTGGCCGGCGGCGGTCAGCCAGCGGTCCAGCGCGGCCTCGGGCACGCCCTGTTTCTTGAAGTCGTGGAAGCTGTGTTCGACACCGTGTTCGGCCAGCCAGGTACGGGCTTTCTTGACGGTGTCGCAGTTGGGGATGCCGTAGAGTGTGGTCATCCCCCGAATTCTGTCACGCAGCTCCCTGGCTGCGCCGCTGTCCGCCATGACCCTTCGCAGCTTCTACCCGCCCATCGAACCCTTCAAGACCGGTGTGCTCGACACCGGCGACGGCCACCAGATCTACTGGGAACTCTGCGGCAACCCGCAAGGCAAGCCCGCGGTGTTCCTGCACGGCGGGCCGGGTTCGGGCTGCTCGCCCGATCACCGCCGCCTGTTCGACCCGCAGAAATACTGCGTGCTGCTGTTCGACCAGCGCGGATGTGGCCGCTCCAAGCCCGCCGCATCGCTGGAGAACAACACGACCTGGCACCTGGTGGCCGACATGGAACGGCTGCGCACCCTGCTGGGCTTTGAGCGCTGGCTGGTGTTCGGCGGTTCCTGTGGCAGGACGCTGGCGCTGGCCTATGCGCAGACGCACACCGAGCGCGTGTCCGAGCTGGTGGTGCGCGGCATCTTCACCCTGCGCCGCGACGAGGTGCGCTGGTACTACCAGAAAGGTGCCTCGTGGCTGTTCCCGGACCTGTGGGAAGGTTTCCTGGCCCCGATCCCCGAGGCCGAGCGCGGCGACCTGCTGAGCGCCTACCGCCAGCGCCTGACCGGCGACGACCGGGAGGCGCAACTGGCCTGCGCCCGCGCCTGGAGCCTGTGGGAGGGCCAGACCATCCGCCTGCTGCCCGACGCGGCCAACACCGCCAAACATTCCAACGACGCGTTTTCGCTCGCCTTCGCGCGCATCGAGAACCACTACTTCGTGCACGACGGCTGGATGGACGAGGGCCAGCTGATCCGCGACGCGCACCAGCTGGCTGGCATTCCCGGCGTGATCGTGCAGGGGCGCTACGACGCCTGCACCCCGGCCCGCACCGCCTGGGACCTGCACCGCGCCTGGCCGCAGGCCGAGTTCCACCTGGTGCCCGACGCCGGGCACGCCTTCAACGAGCCCGGCATTCTGGACCGCCTGATCGAGGCGACCGACCGCTTCGCAGCCTGATCGCCCCGCAGCGCTCAGTCCTCGAAGCTGATGCGGGTGGCGGTGACGCTGCTGCCGCCGCTGAGCGAGCCCTTGACTTCGACGCGACGGCCGTTGACCAGGTTGACCGCCGTGCCGTTGCGGAACTCGATGCCGCTGGTCCAGCTGACGGCGACGGCCACGCCACCCGAAGAGGTCAGCGTGAAGCTGCCGCCCGATCCGCTGACAGCGGCGGCCGAGACCGTGCCGTGCAGTTCAAATTCGATGCCCGTGCCGCCAGCCGTCCCGTCGTCTTCCGGCTTCACGCGGGTGGCCACCACCACGCCGTTGACCAGCGAGCCTTTGACCTCGACGAATGCGCCGGCCACGATGGCGCCGGTTCCTTCAGGGAAGCTCGCGCCGCTGGCGTTCACCGGCAGGTCGTTGACGCTGAAGCTGCTGGTGCTGGTGAACGCGGTGATGGTGCCTTTGAACTCCACTTCGCCGCTGAAGCCGCTGAACGAGTCTTCCGGCTTGCGGATGCGGTTGACCGGGTAGACACCGCCCACAGCGCTCGTGCCCAGGCGCACGCGCACCAGGGCGCCGACCAGCGGGGTGGCGCGCACGCGGTCTGTCGGCGTGGTGGCGTAGCTCATGTCCAGGGCGGCGATGCTGAAGGCTTTTGCGGCCGCGTCGTGTGCCGTGACCACACCTTGCAACCGGTATTCCGAGGGAGAAGACTTGCGCTCGACATAGGTGGCGGTCAGGCTGTTGGTGGCCGGATCGGCGATGCCGTGCACCTCCACCGCCTGGCCCACCGTCAGCCCGGCCAATCCGCCCGTGATGGACGGGTCGTAGAAGGTGCTGTTGGTGACGTTCACGGTCTGGCCCAGCACAACGAAGCTGTTGGTTGCCTTGGATGCGATGGGGCCGACCAGTTCGCCGCCGAGCACGATGCGGGTGGCGGTGGACTGGCCGTTGACGGCTGGCGAGCCTTGCACCGCGACCACCATGCCCAGCCGCAAGTCTTCGCGGCGGAACGTGCTGTCGTCGCTCAGGATGCTGACGCCGGGTGCCGAGTCGTCGTAACGGATGCCGTTGACGATGATGGAGCCCAGACCCGTGATCGGCCCGATGGAGAAGGCGCCGGTGCCGCCCTGGCCGACACCGGCCACGTCGCCACCCCCGCCGCAGGCACTCAGACCGGCGGCGCCCAGCATCGCCAGCAGGGTTTGGCGCCGGGTCAGGCCGGCTTCGATCAGGTCATGCTTGTTCATGGGAGGCTCCTTGTGGGTGTGTGACGGGGGATGGCATGGGTTCGGTCCACGAGAAGAAACCGATGCGGACCTGCTGGTCCATGCGGCGGCGTTCCACTCGGTCTTGCTCGATCAGGGCCTCGATCTCGGGCACCAGCGTTTCGAGCAGCTGTTTCCACTCGCGGCTGACCATCTGGCGCACGGCCGCCATGGACTGGTCGGAGAGCTCGTCGGCGTGGATCGCCTGTTCAAAGTGCTGCTGGCCGTCGCCCAGCACATTGGCGGTGGCGGCGCGCAGGTGGTCGCCCACGTTCTGGCCCAGGAAGCCGACCATGCGCGCCCAGTCGCCCCGCGGCACGAAGGCATCGGCCTGCAGCCGCACGGTGTCGCTGCGGCCGTCCAGGCTCACCAGGTTCAGGCGGCACAGTTCGTCCAGCAGGGTGCGGGGGTGCACGTCACGGGTGACGGATTGGGCCAGCGCCTCGAAGCTGGGGGCGTCGCCCTGGCGGGGCAGGGCGATGGGATGTTGCTGTGCGTCGCGCAGGGTCGGGTCGGTCAGCCAGCGCGTGAACACCTGGGACGAGGGCGAGTGGTGCAAGGGCGCGGGGGCCAGCTCGTTGTCCAGCTGGCGACCGACTTCGCGCCGCGTCAGGCCGGTGGAGGCACTGACCCGGCTGGTGTTGGGGGTGGTGCCCGAGGCCTCGTGCGCCCGCCACGCGGCCAGCACGAAGCTGCGGCGCAGCTGCGATTCCACCGCCTGGATGGGCAGGCCGCGGGCCACGCACAGCTGGGCCAGCGGCGCGAGCACGGCGCCGATGGCAACGAGCAGCGCGTCCTGTTCGGCGTGCAGAGCGGTGTTGGGGGAGAGCATGGTGTTGGGTGTTTGGGGTGTGCAAAGTGCACATTCGCAGCTTGAGTTGCAGCGAGCGTGCCAGCCGCTTGGAAGCCTGAAAACTCAATGAAATCAAGGGCTTTTTGATATGGCTGTGCGGTTGGAGTGGGGCATTTGCCCCGGTGGCGGGTGGTGTGCCCCACCCAGCGGGTTTGACCGCACCCCTTGCCATGGCACCGGTGGCGCTGGCGACGGGTGCCGCCGGGCCCCGGGATAATCCGGACATGACATCGCTTCAAGACTGGCTCGCGCACTGCGAGCGACTGCACCCCCAGGGCATCAGCGGCATCGAGATGGGGCTGGACCGCGTCCAGCGGGTGGCCCGCCGCATGGGCCTGGCCATGGACTGCCCGGTGATCACCGTGGCCGGCACCAACGGCAAGGGCTCCACCTGCGCCATGCTCGAAGCCATCTACAGCGAAGCGGGTTACCGCACCGGCGTCTACACCTCGCCGCACCTGGTGCGCTTTGAGGAGCGCTGCCGTCTGCAGGGCGAGCCGGTGGCGGCCGACGCGCTGGTGCCCGCGTTCACCGAGGTGGAAGCCGCGCGCCTGGGCGAGGGCGACGACGGTCAGGTGGTCGAGCTGACCTATTTCGAGTTCACCACGCTGGCCATCCTGCGCACGCTCTCGCGCAGCGGGCTGGACGTGGTGATCCTGGAGGTGGGCCTGGGTGGCCGGCTGGACGCGGTGAACATCGTCGACACCGACTGCGCCGTCATCACCTGCATCGCGCTGGACCACATGGCCATCCTCGGGCCCGACCGCGAAGCCATCGGCTACGAAAAGGCCGGCATCATGCGCACCGGCCGCCCCGTGGTGGTCAGCGATCCAGTGCCTCCACAAAGCGTGCTGGACCGTGCGCTGGAAGTGGGCGCTGACCTGTGGCGCCTGGGCAAGGACTTTCACTTTGCCGGTGACCAGCAGCAATGGGGTTGGGCCATGCACCCCTCGCACGGCGGGCGCCGCTACGCCGGCATGGCCTATCCGGCGCTGCGCGGCGCCAACCAACTGGTCAACGCCAGTGGCGTGCTGGCCGCCATCGAGGCGCTGCGATCGCGCCTGCCGGTCACCGCGCAGGCGGTGCGCAACGGCCTGGCGCTGGTGGAGCTGCCGGGCCGCTTCCAGATCGTGCCCGGCCAGCCCACCCTGGTGCTGGACGTGGCGCACAACCCGCATTCGGTGGCGGCGCTGGCCGAAAACCTGGACGCCATGGGTTTCCACCCCGTCACCCATGCTGTGTTCGGCGCCATGGCCGATAAGGACCTGGGCGCCATGCTGGCCCGCATCGCACCGCTGGTCGACCAGTGGCACCTGACCGATCTGCCGCTGCCGCGCGCCAGTTCGGCGCAGGCGCTGGCCGCGCAGATCGAGGCCTTGCCCAAGCCCCTGAGCGGCCCGGGCGGACGCGTCGCCGGGCTGCACGCCAGCCCCATGGACGCCCTGCGCGCCGCGGTCGCCGCCGCAGACCCGGCTGATAGAATCGTGGTCTTCGGTTCCTTCTATACCGTGGGTGGGGTTTTACAGGATGGCGTGCCCCGTCTGTCCGCCAAACACCTGGCGACCTGAAGCCCGTCCACACAGCCGATCCACGCCTGACATCTGTCGGTTTGCGCCCTTCGCCAGGCCTGGATGGCGTCCTGACCCACCCGCATGTTCACTTCCCGTTCCGCTTCTCAGGGCAACGCATCGGCGGCGCCGCCGCAGAGCATCGAGGCGGTGCGCCGGCGGGCGCGGCACCGCCTGATCGGTGCCGTCGTGCTGGTGCTGCTGGGCGTGGTGGGCCTGTCGCTGCTGTTCGATACGCAGCCCCGTCCGCTGCCGGTGGACATCCCCATCGTGATCCCGGCCAAGAACACACCGCCCGCGTTGCCGGCGCCCAAGGCGCAGGCGCCAGTGGCCGAGTCCAACCAGGCGGGGGCCTCCGCCACCACTGCGAGCGTCTCGGCCAGCGAGAGCCTGGGGCCGCGCGAAGAGGTGGTGGAGCCGGCCGCGGCCCCGAAGGCGGCGGTACCGGCCAAGGCCGAAGCCAAGCCTGAACCCAAGGCCGATCCCAAGATCGAGGCCAAGCCCGAAGCCAAACCCAAGGCCGAGGCGGTTGCCAAGGCGGAGCCCGCCAAGCCGACGGTCAAGCCCGCGGCCAACGAAGCCGACCGCGCCCGCGCCTTGCTCGAAGGCAAGACCGCCGACAAAGCCAGCGACAAGGCGGCCACCGACAAGGCCGACGCCGCCAGCCAGCGCATCGTGGTGCAGGTGGGGGCGTTTGCCGATGTGGCCCGTGCCCGCGAGGCGCGCCTGAAACTCGAACGTGCCGGCCTCAAGACCTACACCCACGTGGCCGAAACGGCCGAGGGCAAGCGCATCCGTGTGCGCGTCGGCCCCTACGCGACCAAGGCCGAAGCCGACAAGGCCGCCGCCCGCGTGAAGGCGCTGGGGCTGCCGGCGGCCATCCTCACGCTGTGAGGCGCCCGACATGAGCTGGCTGGACTGGGCCTTGCTGGCGGTGCTGCTGTTGTCCTGCGTGGTGGGCCTGTGGCGCGGGCTGGTGTACGAGGTGCTGTCGGTCGCCGTCTGGGTGGTGGCCTTTGTCCTGGCCCAGCGTTATGGGGCGCCCATGGGGGTCTGGCTGCCGGTGGAGGGCTTTTCGGAGCCGCTGCGCGTGGCCATTGGCTTCGCGGCGGTGTTCCTGGCGTCGGCGTTTGTCGGCGGCCTGCTGTCGTGGTTGATGAAAAAGTTGGTGGAGTCCGTGGGCCTGCGGCCGGTGGACCGCGTGCTGGGTGGGGCGTTTGGCCTGCTGCGGGGCGCGGTGATCCTGCTGGGGCTGACCATGGTGGTGCAGATGACGCCGCTGCACACCCAGGAACGCTGGCGCCAGTCGCCGGTGGCGGGTGTGCTGTCCAGCGCCTTGCACGCCCTGCAGCCACTGTTGCCCGAGGCCCTGGCCCGGCACCTGGCGTGATGGTTTTTTTATTCTGTCGTTGAGGATTCGAACATGTGTGGAATCGTGGGTGTGGTCAGCCAGACGCCGGTCAACCAGCTGATCTATGACGCGCTGCTGCTGTTGCAGCACCGTGGCCAGGACGCGGCCGGCATTGCCACGCAACTGGGCAACAAGTTCTTCATGCACAAGGCCAAGGGCATGGTGCGCGACGTGTTCCGCACGCGCAACATGCGCGCACTGCCGGGCAACGTGGGCCTGGGCCAGGTGCGTTACCCCACGGCGGGCAACGCCTTCAGCGAAGAAGAGGCCCAGCCCTTCTACGTCAACGCGCCGTTCGGCATCGTCATGGTGCACAACGGCAACCTGACCAACGCCAAGGCGCTCAAGCAGGAGCTGTTCCAGACCGATCACCGCCACATCAACACCGAGAGCGACTCCGAGGTCTTGCTCAACGTGCTGGCGCACGAGCTGGAAAAGTCCACCCGTGGCGTGTCGCTCAAGCCGGCCGACGTGTTCGCGGCGGTGCGCGGCGTGCACCAGCGCATCAAAGGCTCGTATGCGGTGATCGCGCTGGTCGCCGGTCACGGCCTGCTGGCCTTCCGCGACCCCTACGGTATCCGCCCGCTGTGCGTGGGCCGCAACGCCGAAGGCGCGGTGATGGTGGCCAGCGAGTCGGTGACGCTCGAAGGCAATGGCTTCGAGTTGATCCGCGACGTGCAGCCCGGCGAGGCGCTGTTTGTCGACCTGCAAGGCGAGATCCATGTCCAGTCGTGCGCCGACCAGGTCAGCCACAACCCCTGCATCTTCGAATACGTGTACCTGGCACGCCCGGACTCGGTGCTCGACGGCATTTCGGTCTACCAGGCGCGCCTGAACCTGGGCAAGACCCTGGCCAAGCGCCTGATTTCCACCGTGCCGCCCAATGAAATCGACGTGGTCATCCCGATCCCGGAATCCTCGCGCCCCAGCGCCATGGAGCTGGCGCAGATCCTGGGCCTGCCGTACCGCGAAGGTTTCGTGAAGAACCGCTACGTCGGCCGTACCTTCATCATGCCGGGCCAGGGCGTGCGCAAGAAGTCGGTGCGTCAGAAGCTCAACGTCATCGCCAGCGAATTCAAGGGGCGCAACGTGCTGCTGGTGGACGATTCCATCGTGCGCGGCACCACCTCCAAGGAAATCGTGCAAATGGCGCGCGACGCCGGTGCGCGCAAGGTCTACATGGCCAGTGCCGCGCCGCCGGTGCGTTTTCCCAACGTCTACGGCATCGACATGCCCACGCCGCAGGAACTGGTGGCACACGACCGCACGGTCGAGCAGATCCGCGAAATCATCGGCTGCGACGCGCTGATCTACCAGGACGTGGACGCGATGAAGCAGGCCATTGGCTCGCTCAACCCCCGCCTGGCCGGCTTTGACGCATCGTGCTTCGACGGCGTCTACGTCACCGGCGACATCACGCAGGAAACCATTGCCCGCATGAACCAGGGCCGTGACCACAGTGAAGAAGGCCAGGAAGACGCCTCGCGCCTGGCCCTGCCCAACGCACAGACCGCCTGAACGAGATCCGGATGAGCAAAGACGACGCTTCTTCTCCCGCCGGCCTGCACCGCGAAACGCTCGCGGTGCGGCTGTCGGTGGACCGCAGCCAGTACGGCGAAAACTCCGAGGCCCTGTACCTGACCAGCGGCTATGTGCAGCCGTCCGCCGAAGAGTCGGCGCGCCGCTTTGCCGGTGAGGAAGACGGTTACACCTACGGCCGCTCCGGCAACCCGACCGTGACCAGCTTCGAGATGCGGCTGGCCGCGCTGGAAGGTGCCGAGGCCTGCATGGCCACCGCTTCAGGCATGGCCGCGGTGATGCTGATGTGCTTCAGCCTGCTCAAGGCGGGCGATCACGTCATCATTTCGCAGTCCATGTTCGGGTCCACGCTCAAGCTGATCGGCTCCGAGTTTGGCCGCTTCGGTGTGGAAACCTCGGTGGTACCGCAGACCGATCTGGCGGCCTGGCGTGCGGCCATGCGGCCCACCACGCGCCTGCTGTTCGCTGAAACGCCGACCAACCCGCTGGGCGAGGTGTGCGACATCGCGGCCCTGGCCGACCTGGCGCACAACGCCGGCGCGCTGCTCGCGGTGGACAACTGCTTTGCCACACCGGCGCTGCAACGGCCCATCGCGCTGGGGGCCGACATCGTCATGCACTCTGGCACCAAATACCTGGACGGGCAGGGCCGCGTGATGGCGGGTGCCCTGTGCGCCAGCGAAGCCATGGTGCGCGAGAAATTCCTGCCGGTGCAGAAGAACTCCGGCATGGTGCTCTCGCCGTTCAACGCCTGGGTCGTGCTCAAGGGCCTGGAAACGCTGGACCTGCGCATGAAAGCGCAAAGCGCGCAGACCCTGGCGCTGGCGCACTGGCTGGAGGCTCACCCCGCCGTGGGGCGCGTGTACTACCCCGGCCTGACCAGCCACCCGCAGCACGCACTGGCCATGCGCCAGATGAACGGCGTCGGCGGTGCGGTGCTGTCGTTTGACGTCAAGGCCAGCAGCCCCGAGCAGGCCCGTGAACGCGCGTTCCATGTGCTCGATCGCTTGCAGGTGCTGTCGCTGTGCACCAACCTGGGCGACACCAAGACCCTGTGCACCCACCCCGCCAGCACCTCGCACGGCAAGCTGTCCGAAGCGCAGCGCCAGGCCGCCGGCATCGGCCAGGGCTTGATCCGAGTGGCCGTGGGCCTTGAACACCTGGACGACATCCGCGCCGACCTCGATCGCGGCCTCTCCAGTCTTTGAATCTTCTCTTCCCTCTCATGACCGTCCGCACCCGCTTCGCACCATCGCCCACCGGCTTCATCCACCTGGGCAACATCCGCTCTGCGCTCTACCCGTGGGCCTTTGCCCGCGCCACCGGCGGCACCTTCATCCTGCGCATCGAAGACACCGACCTGGAGCGTTCGAGCCAGGCCGCGGTGGACGTGATCATCGAAGGCATGAAGTGGCTGGGTCTGGACCACGACGAAGGCCCGTTCTACCAAATGCAGCGCATGGACCGTTACAAGGCGGTGCTGGCCGAGATGGTGGCGGGCGGTCATGTGTACCCCTGCTACATGAGCGTGGCCGAGCTCGATGCGCTGCGCGAGCGCCAGATGGCGAACAAGGAAAAGCCGCGCTACGACGGCACCTGGCGCCCGGAGCCGGGCAAGGTGCTGCCGCCCGTGCCAGAAGGCGTCAGACCCGTGCTGCGCTTCAAGAACCCGCAAGGCGGTTCGGTGGTGTGGGAAGACAAGTGCAAGGGCCGCGTCGAATTCAGCAACGACGAGCTCGACGACCTGGTGATCGCGCGTCCCGACGGCACGCCCACCTACAACTTCTGCGTGGTGGTGGACGACATCGACATGGCCATCACCCACGTGATCCGTGGCGATGACCATGTCAACAACACGCCGCGCCAGATCAACATCTTCCGCGCCCTGGGCAAGGAGCCGCCGGTCTACGCCCACCTGCCCACCGTGCTGAACGAGCAGGGCGAAAAGATGAGCAAACGCAACGGTGCCAAGCCGGTGACGCAGTACCGCGACGAAGGCTACCTGCCCGACGCGATGGTGAACTACCTGGCCCGCCTGGGCTGGAGCCACGGGGACGACGAAATCTTCAGCCGCGAGCAGTTCCTGCAGTGGTTCAACCTGGACCACCTGGGCACCAGTGCAGGCCGCTTCGACGACGCCAAGCTGCGGTGGGTGAACGCGCAACACCTCAAGGCGATGGACGACGTGGCGCTGGCGCAGCTGGTGAGCGAGCAGCTGACCAAACGCGGCATCACCGCCGACGAGCGCCTGCCCCGCATCTGCGCCCTGTTCAAGGACCGCTGCGACACCACTGTGGCGCTGACCGACTGGGCCGCCGCGTTTTATGCCGACGTCACGCCGTCCGACGCTGAACGCGCACAGCATGTCACCGAAGCCATCCGCCCGGCGCTGGACACACTGGCACAGAAACTGGCGGCTTGCAGCTGGGACAAGGCGGCCATTTCCGCGGCCATCAAGGAAACCACCACCGCCCACGGCATCAAGATGCCGCAGCTCGCGATGCCGGTGCGCGTGCTGGTCATGGGCACGGCCCAGACGCCGTCGCTCGACGCGGTGCTCGAGCTCCATTTTCAGCAAACAATTTTGGACCGCTTGCAAAAACGCTGAAAACTGGTCTATAATTCGAGTCTTGCTGATGAGCACTGACAAACGAGCGTAAGCAAAGCAGTCAGAGTGAATTTGCAAACCCTGTGGGGGTATAGCTCAGCTGGGAGAGCGCTTGCATGGCATGCAAGAGGTCAGCGGTTCGATCCCGCTTACCTCCACCAAAATTTGAAGAATTGTGGGTTGTAGTTCTGCTATAATCGATGATTCGGTTCTTAGGTTATGACCCTATCGTCTAGAGGCCTAGGACATCACCCTTTCACGGTGAGTACCGGGGTTCGAATCCCCGTAGGGTCGCCAAGTTTGTGGCACTTGGCCTGAAGCGCAAGCAACAGGCAAAAAGCTGCACCACTGCGGAGTGGTAGTGCAGTTGGTTAGAATACCGGCCTGTCACGCCGGGGGTCGCGGGTTCGAGCCCCGTCCACTCCGCCAGTATTTGAAAGCCGCTCAGATCGCGAGGTGTGAGCGGCTTTTCTTTGTGCCTCTCACTGGTGAGTGAGCCTGCCGGCCAGGCAGGCTCCGGTCGCTGCGTCCGTTCAGCCGCGCCGCTCCAGCCAATCCAGCCGCAGCAGCCCGGTGGACAGCGCCGTGCCACAGACGATAACCACGCCGCACAGCAGCATCCAGGCGGTGATGGACTCCCCCAGGAACCACACGCCGTAGCCCAGCGCAAAGACTGGCACCAGGAAGGTGACCGTCAATGCTTTGGACGGCCCGGCCTGGGCGATGATGCGGAAGAACAGGATGTAGGCGATGGCGGTGCACAGCAAGGCCACCGCGGCGACGGCGCCCCAGGCGGTGCTGCTCGCGGGTTGCGCGGGCCACAGCCACCAGGTGGGCAAGGCCAGGCCGAGCGCTGCGCCCATCTGGCTGCCGGTGGCCGTGGCCAGCGGATGGGCGCCGGTCAGGTAGCGTTTGGTGAAGCTGGCGGCGATGCCGTAGCACAGCGTGGCCAGCAGGCAGGCGCCCATGGCCAGCAGCGTGGTGCTGGCGCTGGCCCCGCCACCGGTCAGTGCTGCAAAGCCCGATTTGCCAATGACCAGCAGGCTCACGCCAGCAAAGCCAACGCCCAAACCCAGCATGCGCGACGCGCCCGGTCGGTCACCCAGCCAGAGCCAGGCGACCACGGCGCCGGTCAGTGGCACGGTGGCGTTGAGGATGGCGGTCACGCCAGTGGGAATGTGCATCACCGCGAAAGCGAACAGGACGAACGGGATGCCGGAGTTGAGCAGCCCCACGAACAGGATGGCGCGGGCGCGCTGCCGGAAGTCGGCCCACACGCCGCGCACGAGGAACACCGGGAGCAGGAACAGCGCGGCCAGCGCCACGCGCAAACCGGCGGTGGGCAGCGGGCCGAATTCGGCGGCACCCAGGCGCATGAACAGAAACGACGCGCCCCACAGGGCGGCGAGCAACAGGAATTCGAAACCGAGGGCGAGCGACATGGGATCAGTGTCGCGCCAATCCTGGTCGGGCCTCGCTCGGCGTTGATGTTCTTTTGCCTGTCGATTGATGCGCGGGCTTGATCAATGCCGACTCCCGATGCAGCAGGTCGCGCTTGCGTTCGAGCCCGCCCGCGTAACCGGTGAGACTACCGTCGCTGGCCACCACACGGTGGCAGGGCACGACGATGCTCAGCGGGTTGCGACCCACGGCCGCACCGACCGCGCGCACCGCCAGCGGACGGCCGACCTGCTGGGCCAGTGCCCGGTAGCTGCAGGTATGTCTTGTCGGGATGCCCAGCAGCGCTTGCCAGACGGCCTGCTGGAAAGCCGTACCGGTCCCGAGGTCCAGTGGCAGGTCGAACGTGTGGCCTGACCCTGAGAAGTACGCATCGAGTTGGCGCGCCGCTTCGCGCAACAGCGGGTGGCTGGGGGTGTGTGTCCATTGCGCGACGCGCTCGACCGACGGATGGTGTCGCTGGCCGCTGAACCAGAGTCCGGCCAGCCCGTGGGTGCTGGCCAGCAGCAACACTGGGCCCAGCGGCGTGGCGTGGGTGGCGCATTGCAAGGCAGGGGAGGTGTTCATTTGGAACTTTCCTGTGGGATGTGGGCGCCGGACCAAGCGCGGATGACGGCGTAACTGCGCCAGGGGCGCCAGTGTTGTGACCGTTGTTGGGCTGTGCGGTGCGCCGCCGCGCTGCGGTGATCGGGCAGGCCAAGGGCCTGCGTGAGGGCGACGTCGCCAACCGGCCACGCGTCGGGCCAGCGCAGCGCGCGCATGGCGATGTATTGCGCGGTCCACGGGCCGATGCCTGGCAGGGCGACCAGCGTCTGGAGGGTGCGTTCGGTGTCGGCACCGGCGTCCAGGTCCACCATGCCGGTCAGCACCGCGCGGGCCAGGGCCTGCAGCGCGGCCTGGCGCTGTCGCACGATGCCCAGTTCGCCAAGCACCTGAGGTTCCACACTTGCGAGGGCTTCGGCGTCGGGGAAAAGGCGTGTGAGTTGCGGATGGCCTGTCTCGATCGGTTCGCCCAGGCGTTCGGCCAGCCGTGCCGCCAGCGTGCGCGCAGCGGCCACGCTGATCTGCTGGCCCAGCACAGCGCGCACCGCCAATTCAAAACCATCGAGCGCGCCGGGTACGCGCAACCCGTCGCCGGCTGGGAAGTCGGCGTGCAGCAGCGCGTTGATGGCGTGGGGATCAGCGTCCAGATCAAACAGGGCGCGCACCCGCCAGATGAGAGCCGGCAGAGCCAGGTGCAGGCCGTCGCTCACGCTCAGGCAGAGGCGGTGGGCGTCGGGCTCCAGCCGGGCCGTGAACCAGCCGGTATGGATGCGGCCCGCGTGCTGTAGCCGAACCGTGCGCACCAGCGTGAGCGCCGGTCCGCTGTCCACGCATTCGACGCCGGGCAGGTGGCGATCGCCCAAAAACCGCAGCATGGCCGATGCGTCGTAGGGTGGGCACCACGTCATCGCTACGGGGCGCAGCGTGCGGTCTCGGTCGGGTTCGGCCCGTCGACGCATCTGGCTGGGGTTCAGGCCGTAGTGCTCGGCCACGGCGGCGTTGAAGCGGCGCAGGCTGGCGAAACCACTGGATTGCGCCACCTGGGCGATGGGCAGGCTGGTGTCGGCCAGCAGCTGTTTGGCGGTGAGCAGTTTGCGCGTGAGCAGGTACTGCAGCGGCGAGACGCCGAGCTGCGCCTCGAACACGCGGCGCAGGTGGCGGGAACTCACGCCCAGGCGGGCCGACAGCCGCTCCATGGCGGGGGTCGCGTCGCCTTCGTCGGACCAGTGAGCCGGGTCGTCCAGCCAGCGCGTGGCTTGCTGGGCCAGGATGGCGCTCGCATCCTCGGTGGACCAGTGGCGCTGCAGCGGCGCCAGCTCGGGCCGGCAACGCAGGCAGGGGCGAAAGCCCGCCTGCTCGGCTTGTGCGGCATGGTCGAAGAAGCGGCAGTTTTCGCGCCGCGGCGTGCGCACCCGGCACACCGGCCGGCAGTAGATGCCGGTGGAGGTGACGCCCACGAACAGCCGACCGTCAAAGCGCGCGTCGTGCGAGCACAGGGCGCGGTAGCGGGCGTCGTCGTCGTGCCGTGGCGAGGTGTCCATGCGGGTGATGGTACGGCGGCCGGAGCGCCATGACTGGCCGTTTCCGGACCTGTGGTCGCCGCGTCCGCTGCCTACAATGCCCTGCCGTCCAACCACCCTCCAGGAGCCCCGCTTGCAAGTCGCCGCATCCATCTTCAAGGCATACGACATCCGGGGCGTCGTGCCCAGCACGCTGGACGAAGCGGTGGCCGAGGCCCTTGGCCTGGCCTTCGGCACCGAGGCACTGCGGCAAGGTGAAAAAACCGTGGCTGTGGGGCGTGACGGGCGCCTGAGCGGGCCGGGGCTGGCGGCGGCGCTGATCCGCGGTCTGGTGGCGGCGGGTATCGAGGTGATCGACATCGGCCCGGTCACCACGCCCATGCTGTACTTCGCGGCGGCCACCTTGTGCCGCAGCGGCATCCAGGTCACGGGCAGCCACAACCCCAAGGACTACAACGGCTTCAAGATGGTGCTGGCGGGCAAGGCCATTTACGGTGAAGAGATCCAGGCCCTGCGCCGCTGCATCGAGGCCGACGCCGGCGTGCGCTTGCCGGGGGGCCGCGTGCGCTCGGTGGACGTGCTGGCCGACTACACCGCCCGCATCGTGGGCGACGTGAAGTTGGCGCGCCCGATGAAGCTGGTGGTGGATTGCGGCAACGGCATTGCCGGGGCCTCGGCGCCCGCGCTGTTCCGCGCGCTGGGGTGCGAGGTGGTGGAACTGTTCAGCGAGGTGGACGGCCATTTCCCCAACCACCACCCGGACCCGAGCAAGCCCGAGAACCTGCTGGACCTGCAGAAGGCCTTGCGCGAGACCGGTGCCGAGCTGGGCCTGGCCTTTGATGGCGACGGCGACCGCCTGGGCATCGTCACCCAGAGTGGCCAGAACATCTACCCCGACCGCCAGATGATCCTGTTCTCGCAGGACGTGCTCGCGCGCGTGCCGGGCGGGAACATCCTGTTCGACGTGAAGTGCTCGCAGCGCCTGGCACCAGCCATCGAGGCGGCCGGTGGCGTGCCGGTGATCTGGAAGACCGGCCATTCGCTGATCAAGGCGCGCATGAAGGAGCTGGACAGCCCGCTGGGCGGCGAGATGAGCGGCCACATCTTTTTCAAGGAGCGCTGGTTCGGTTTCGACGACGGCACGTATGCCGGCGCCCGCCTGCTGGAAATCGTCAGCCGCAGCCCCGATGCCAATGTGGTGCTGGAACACCTGCCAACCAGCCACAGCACGCCCGAGCTGAACGTGGCCTGCGCTGAAGGCGAGCCGCACGCGGTGGTGGCGCGGTTGGTGGAGACGGCACGCTTTGAAGCGTCTGCCCAGGTGTCCACCATCGATGGTCTGCGGGTGGACTGGCCGGACGGCTTCGGCCTGATCCGTGCGTCCAACACCACGCCGGTGCTGGTGCTGCGCTTTGAAGGCCACACGCCCGAGGCGCTGCACCGCATCGAGGGGGAGATGCTGGCCTTGCTCAAGCAGGTGAAGCCCGACGCCGTGGTCGGCGCCTCGGCGCATTGATCCCGTTCAGGGCGTTAGCAAGGCATCCAGCTGCTCCACCATCGCCTCGATCTTCGGGTCGCGCGGGCGATGGGGCGTGCGGGGCTGGGCCTTCTGCCAGATCGCCTGAACCGCGGCCGCCAGTTCGTCAGCGCTGGTGACGGTGCGGCTCAGGCCTTGTGCGCTGAGTTCGGCGTAACTCTCGCTGAAATTCCGCACGTTCGGTCCGTGCAGCACGGTGCAGCCCAGTGCCAGTGGTTCGTGCGGGTTGTGGCCGCCGACTTCGGCCATGGAGCCGCCCACCAGCGCCACGGGCGCCAGCCGGTACCACAGGCCGAGCTCGCCGATGGTGTCGGCCAGGTAGACGCAGCTGTCGGCACCCGGCAAGGTACTCGGGTCAGTGCTGCGTTGCAGGGTGCTTTCGGGACACAGCGCCAGCACCTCGGCGCCGCGCGTGGGCACGCGTGGAGCGATCAGCAGCAGCGCATCCTGATGCTGCGCGCGCAGCGCTTCATGGGCCTGCAGGGCCAGGGCCTCTTCACCGGGATGGGTGGAGGCCGCCAGCCAGACCGGCCGTCCGGCCAGCGCGGTCTGCCAGCGCAGCAGGGCATCGGCGTCGCAGGGCAGAGGCGGTGACAGGGTCTTGATGGTGCCGGTCACGCGGCAGCGTTCGCGTGGAGCACCCAACGCCACCAACGCGTCGACCGATTCGGCGTTCTGCGCGAACAGCGCGCGAAAGCCCGGCAGCAGGGCGGCGTAGATCCAGCGACCCCAGCGGCGCTTGGCCAGCGAGGCGACGGACAGGCGGGCGTTGACCAGTACCCGCGGAATGCCGCGCTGGTCGGTCGCGTCCATCAGCGCGGGCCAGAGGTCCATCTCGCACCACACGGCCAGCGCCGGGCGCCAGTGGTCCAGGAAACGGGCCACCGCGTCCGGCGTGTCCACCGGCGCGAACTGGTGCTGGCAACGCGGCGGCAGGATGGACTGGCCGTGCCGGCCCTTGAGCGCATCGCCCGAGGTGCGCGCCGTGGTGCTGATGAGGAAGTGCAGGTCCGGCCGGCGCTCGCCCAGGCGTGTGAACAGCCCGGCCAGCGCCAGCGATTCGCCCACGCCCACCGCGTGGCCCCAGACCAGGGTGCCGGCCGGTCGCGCCTCGTAGGCCAGGCCCAGCTTCTGCTGCACGCTGTCTGGCGTCTCCTTGCCGCGACCCAGGCGCCGCTGCAGACCGAAATGCCAGACCGGCGACAGCGCCCGCGCCAGCAGGCCGTAGGCACGAAGGGTCAGTGGGCGCCTCAACGTGCCTGCTCCAGCCAGGGCATGAGAACCCTCATGTGCTTGTCGGTCGCGCCGCCATGTTCAGCGTAAAAAGCCTCTGCGCCGGCGATGGCCTGCGCGTAG
>NZ_JBPCSJ010000336.1:0-2206 GCF_051007235.1 Hydrogenophaga sp.
ACAGGTCGGACGCCGCTTCGATCAGCTCTTCGTAGCACAGCAGGCCGGCGACCTTGCTCTCCTTGGGCATGTGCGCGCGGTCGGTCATCGCGACGAAGGCCTTGATCGTCTTCACGCGGTCGCAGATCGCCTCGACCAGCGGCAGGAAGGTCAGGTCGAAGAACAGCACCTGGTCTTCGGCATGGTCGGCGATCCACACCACCTGGTCGGGGTGCAGGCGCGGGTTCAGCGTGTGCAGCACCGCGCCCGAGCCCGACACCGCGTAGTACAGCTCCATGTGGCGGTAGCCGTTCCAGGCCAGCGTCGCAATGCGGTCGCTGTGCTGCACGCCCAGCGCGGCCAGGGCCTTGGCCAGGCGCCGCGAGCGCGACGCGATTTCCTTGTACGTGGTGCGGTGGATGTCGCCTTCGACCCGGCGCGAGACGATCTCGGTGCCGCCGTGGTGGCGCTCGGCGTGGGTGATCAGGGACGAAATCAGCAACGGTTGGCTTTGCATCTGGCCCAGCATGACGGGGTTCTCCTGTTGATGGTTTTCAAAAAAGAACGGTCGTTCTTTAATCCACCCAGCATCATGCCTCAAAGCGGGCGATACCCTGGAGGGGGTTGCCCCGGATGAGCGCCACAAAGCCCGCCTGCCGGTGGGTGCAAGTCATCACGGGGACAATGCCGGCATGAGTTCACCCCCCGACGCGGACCGATGGTCCCACCGCTTTGCCGAACTGGGCGACGCGTTCCATGTGCCCTTGCGCCCCACCCCTTTGCCCGACCCCTACCCGGTGGCGCACAACCCCGCGCTGGCGGCCGAACTGGGCCTGGACAGCGACTGGCTGACCAGCCCCGATGGCGTGGCCGCCTTCACCGGCAACGCGCTGCTGCCCGGCACCCGGCCGCTGTCCAGCGTCTACAGCGGGCACCAGTTCGGCCACTGGGCCGGCCAGCTGGGCGATGGCCGCGCCATCCTGTTGGGGGAAATCGTCTCCGCCAGCGGCCCGCAGGAGGTGCAGCTCAAAGGTGCCGGCCTGACACCGTTTTCGCGCATGGGCGACGGTCGTGCGGTGCTGCGCAGTTCGATCCGCGAATACCTGTGCAGCGAAGCCATGCACGCGCTGGGCATCCCGACCACGCGGGCGCTGTGTGTGACGGGATCCGACGCGCCGGTGCGCCGCGAAGAAATCGAGACCGCGGCCGTCGTGGCGCGCGTGGCGCCCAGCTTCATCCGCTTCGGGCATTTCGAGCACTTCTCCCACAACGGTCAACACGAGCAGCTGCGCCAGCTGGCCGACTTCGTCATCGACACCTTCTACCCCGCCTGCCGCGATGCCACGGGCAACCCGTATGCGCAGCTGCTGGAGACGGTGAGCGGTCGAACCGCCGAACTCATGGCGCGATGGCAGGCCGTGGGTTTCTGCCACGGGGTCATGAACACCGACAACATGAGCATCCTGGGCCTGACGCTGGACTACGGCCCGTTCCAGTTCATGGACGGCTTCAACCCAGCCCACATCTGCAACCACACCGACCGCGGCGGCCGTTACGCCTACCAGCGCCAGCCGCAGATCGCGCACTGGAACCTGTACTGCCTGGGCCAGGCCCTGCTGCCGCTGATGAACGACCAGCAGCAGGCGCTGGACGCATTGCAGCCCTACCGCCAGCAGTTTCCGGCCGCGCTGCAGCGGCGCATGAACGCCAAGCTTGGCCTGGGCGCGGTGCAAGCAGGCGACGAAGCGCTGACCGAATCGCTCATGCAGTTGCTGGCACAGGGCGCGGTGGACTTCACCATCTTCTGGCGGCGCCTGTCGCTGGCCGTGGCGGCCTACGCCGACCCGGCGCAAGACCCGCGCCGGGTACAAGCCGCCATCGAGCCGGTGCGCGACCTGTTCGTGCAGCGTGAGGCCTTCGACACCTGGGCACTGGCCTGGCGCGAGCGCCTGCGAAGCGAGCCCGGCTTTGATGCCGCCGCCACCCAGGCCAGCATGCTCGCCACCAACCCGCAGGTGGTGCTGCGCAACCACCTGGGCGAGCTCGCCATCCGCCATGCCCGTGAGGGCGACTTCGCCCCCCTGCACCGCCTGCAGGCAGCGCTGGCCCGGCCCTTCACCGCCCTGCCCGGCCACGACGATCTGGCCGACTTTCCGCCCGACTGGGCGGCCCACATCGAAATCAGCTGCTCATCCTGAAGGAGGCTCTCATGACATTCCCGATCCAG
>NZ_JBPCSJ010000337.1:0-6923 GCF_051007235.1 Hydrogenophaga sp.
GCCGAGGTACAGCAGGCCACCCAACAGACGGATCACGTAGAACGGGAAGGTGGCCTTGACGGACTCGACGAAGGTGTAGGTCAGGCTGCCGTCGGGGTTGACCGAGCGCCACATCAGACCTTGCATCACACCGGCAATCCACATCGCGGCGATGTACAGCACGATGCCGATGGTGGCCACCCAGAAGTGGATTTCGATGGCGGGGACCGAGTACATCTTTTTCTGGCCAAACAGGCGCGGGATCAGGTAGTACAGCGAACCCATGGACACCAGACCCACCCAGCCCAGAGCGCCGGAGTGCACGTGGCCCACGGTCCAGTCGGTGTAGTGCGACAAGGCGTTGACAGTCTTGATCGACATCATCGGGCCTTCGAAGGTGCTCATGCCGTAGAAGGACAGCGAGACGATCAGGAAGCGCAGGATCGGGTCATCACGCAGCTTGTGCCAGGCACCCGAGAGGGTCATGATGCCGTTGATCATGCCGCCCCAGCTGGGGGCCAGCAGGATCAGGGAGAACACCATACCGACCGACTGGGTCCAGTCCGGCAGCGCGGTGTAGTGCAGGTGGTGAGGACCTGCCCACATGTAGGTGAAGATCAGCGCCCAGAAGTGGACGATGGACAGGCGGTAGGAGTAGACCGGACGCTCGGCCTGCTTGGGGATGAAGTAATACATCATGCCCAGGAAGGCGGCCGTCAGGAAAAAGCCCACGGCGTTGTGGCCGTACCACCATTGCACCATCGCATCCTGCACACCGGCGTAGGCCGAGTAGGAGTGCGTCATGCTGGTCGGAATGGCCAGGTTGTTGAAGATGTGCAGCAGGGCGATGGTGATGATGTAGGCACCAAAGAACCAGTTGGCCACAAAGATGTGCTTGACCTTGCGGGTGCCCACGGTGCCGAAGAACACGATGGCGTAGGCGACCCAGACCACGGTGATCAGCACGTCGATCGGCCAGATGAGTTCGGCGTATTCCTTGCCTTCGGTCCAGCCCATGGGCAGGGTGACGACAGCGCCGACGATGGCCAGGTTCCAGCCCCAGAACGTGAACCACGCCAGCCCGTTGGAAAACAGGTTGGTGTGGCAGGTGCGCTGGACGATGTAGTAGCTGGTGGCAAACAGTGCCGAACCACCGAACGCGAAGATCACCGCGTTGGTGTGCAGCGGTCGCAGACGACCGTAGGTGATCCACTCGATCCCCATGTTGAGCTCGGGCCAGGTCAGCTGGGCGGCGATGATCACGCCCACCAACATACCCACCACACCATAGATCACGGACATGATCGCGAACCCGCGCACCACTCCGTCGTTGTAGACCGCCGGCTGGCTGGCCTTTGTTGTCACGGACATACAGAACTCCTCATAAATGTCACCACCGGGAGTGTGCTGATTGGCACTCCCCACCACCTTGACTTAAGTCAATCGCCCCCGAGAATGCGGCCGCCCTCGCGTTCAATGTTGTCAAACTGGCCCGCGTTCAAGGCCCACCAGAACAGGCCGATGACCACGAACACCAGAACGACGGACACAGGGATCAGCAAATACAGAATGTCCATGGGAGCACCTCGACGCGCAGCTAGGCAAAAAGAAGATGGATGTCAGGCAGACTGCCCCGCGCCCGACGGGGCATGGGACGGGTCGGCAGGGGAGTTCGATGCCAGACGCAGGGCGTTGGCGATGACCAGAAACGAGCTGCCCGCCATGCCCAGACCGGCCAGCCAGGGCGGCATCCACCCCACCAGGGCCATGGGCACCGCGACAGCGTTGTAGAGCGCGGCCCAGAGCAGGTTCTGGCGCACGATGCGCATGGTGAAGCGGGCGTGCTGCAGCGTGTGGACCACGTCCATCACCTGACCACCCTGGATCACGTAGTCGGACTGCGCCTGTGCCAGCGGCGCCGCATGACCCAGCGCGAACGAGGTGTCGGCGCGCGCCAGCACCGGCCCGTCGTTCAGGCCATCACCGACCATGGCCACGCGCAGCCCTTGCGACTGCAGGCGCACCACCTCGGCCAGCTTCTGTTCGGGCGTGGCCCCGGCGATCACGTGGTCCACCCCCACCGCAGCCCCCACCTGGCGCGCCGCGGCTTCGCGGTCGCCCGAGAGCAGCCAGGTCTGGATGCCCAGCGCGCGCAGGCGGGTCACCGCGGCTGCGGCGTCCTCGCGCAAGCCCTCGCTCAGCTCGAAGCTCGCGATCCAGCCCTGTTCGTCGGCCAGGTGGGCGCGTGGCGCGGCGTCCTGGGTATCGACGGGCGTCGCCCCGCAGAAAGCGGCCGACCCCAGTCGCAACCAGCCGCCACCGGCACGGGTGCCCTGCAGCCCCTGCCCCGCCCGCTCGGTGACGTCGGTGACTTCGCTGAGGCCCGGCGCTGGATCGATGCCCAGCGCTGCCTGGACCAGCGCGCGCGAGACAGGATGCAGCGAACCCTGCGCGAGCGTCGCCGCCAGGGCCAGCGCCTGTTCGCGGCTGACGCCTGCGCGGGTGTGCACGGACGCCAGCAGCAAACGGTCATGGGTCAGGGTGCCGGTCTTGTCGAAGACCACCGCTCCGATGCTGGAGAGCACCTCGAAGGCCTGCAGGCGCCGCACCAGGATGCCGCGGCGCGCCAGGGACCCGGCAGCGCTCAGCATGGCCGCCGGCGTCGCCAGGGACAGGGCGCAAGGGCAGGTGACGATGAGCACCGCCACCGCCACCGCCAGCGCCTTGGTGTGGTCGATCTGCCACCAGTAGATGCCCGCCGCCAGCGCGGCCAGCACCACCAGCACCAGGAAGGGTGCCGCAATCCGATCGGCCAGCACCGCCAGGCGGGGCTTTTCGGTGGACGCTTTTTCCATCAGGCCGACAATCTGCGCGAACCGCGTGTCGCGGCCCAGACGCTGCACATCCATCAGCACCGGCCCGGCCAGGTTGAAGCTGCCCGCCACCACCGCGTCGCCACGCCGGCGCGTGACCGGGTGCGACTCGCCGGTCAGCAAGGCCTCGTCGACTGTGGCGGTGTCGCTGAGCAACGCACCGTCGCCCGGGAAGGCCTGCCCGGCCTGCACCTGCACCGTGTCGCCCACCAGCAGCCGCCGCACCGACACGGTTTCGAACGTGCCGTCAGCACGTTGCCGCGCACACACCTCGGGCAGGCGGTTCATCAGCGCGTCCAGTGCGCCGGCGGTGCGGTCGCGCGCCTTGAACTCCAGGTAACGTCCGCCCAGCAAGAAGAACACGAACATGGTCACCGAATCGAACCAGACCTCGTGCCCCCACGGGCCGTGCGGGTCGAAGGTGGCGGCCGAACTGACCAGGAAGGTCACCAGGATGCCCAGCGTGACCGGCGTATCCATGCCAATGCGCCCGAGTTTGAGGTCGCGCCAGGCGCCTTTGTAAAACGGGCCACTGGCGAAAAACACCACCGGCAGCGTGAGCAGCCAGCTGGCCCAGCGCAACAGCTGGTTGATGTCGTCCGGGATCTCGCCCGGCGCGGCCACATAGGCGGGCCACGCGTACATCATCACCTGCATGGCGCAGAAGCCCGCCACAAACAGGCGCCACAGCGCCTGCCGGGTTTCCTTCAGGCGTTCGCTGATGGACAGTGCCTGCTGCATCGGCAGCAGGCGGTAACCGGTCTGCCCCACCACCTGCGCCAGGCTGGACATGCGGGTCTGCTGCGGGTCCCAGCGCACCGTCAGGCGCCGCGTGGCCGCGTGCACCTGGGCGCTGTGCACGCCCGGCAGACCTTGCAGGGCACACTCCACCGTGTCGGCACAGGCGGCGCAGTACATGCCTTGCACCATCAGCACCGACTCGGCCGTGCGTCCGCCCTCCCCGTCCTGGAATTCGGTGAAGTCCTGCTGCTCGACCGGATCGTCGAGAACGGCAAAGTCGTCGGTGACGGTGAGGGGCCCGCGGTGGGCGCCAAAAATGCTCGGGGAATCGGCGGTGCTTTCGACCGCGGGCGGCGCAGCGTTTCCATTCGCCGCAGCGGCGGCGCGCACGCGCGCATTCAACAGCCCCGCCGGGGGCACGGCAGTGGCCTCGTTCATGCCGCGAGGGTAATTCACGGGGTCGCTCATGCGCTTGATTTAAGTCAACCGCTCACGGACGGCGTTTGATAGCCTATTGTCCGTTGATCCCAACAAACCAACGGAGAAAACCATGTACAAGCGCATCCTCGTGGCCACCGACGGCTCCAAGCTCTCCAACATGGCGGTGGAGCACGCCATCTCTCTGGCCGACATCACCGGCGCCGAGGTCGTGGCCTTGAAGGTGGTGCCGCGCTACCCGCAAACCTATTTCGAAGGGGGTGTCGCCCTCGCTGCGGCCGAAGTGGCCCGCATCGAAAAGCAGTGGAACGACGAGGCCATGGCCGCGGTCAACGCCGTCAAGGCGGCCGGCCAGAAGATGGAGGTCAAGGTCAAGCCGATCACCGTCAAGTCCGACCTGATCGCCGAGGCCATCATCGCTGCCGCCAAGCGCAACAAGGTGGACCTGATCGTGATGGCGTCGCACGGCCGCAAGGGCATCAAGCGCCTGCTGCTGGGCAGCGAGACGCAGCAGGTGCTGACGCACTCGCACATCCCGGTCCTTGTTCTCCGGTAAGGATCTACATCGGAGAAAGTGCCTCGTCCAAGGCACCCGGGGAACCGGCTTTGCCGGGCCACAGGGTGCGTCCCCCTCGAAGCGCCGAAGGCGCGCTACAAAGGGGGAAGCCGCGTCAGCGGCGCAGGGGGTGCTTCAAAACGAACCCTTGTACTGCTCGCGCAGCAGGTTCTTCTGCACCTTGCCCATGGTGTTGCGCGGCAGTTCGTCCACCACCACACAGCGCTTGGGGATCGTGAAGTTGGCCAGCTTGGCCTTGAGTTCAGCGATCACCCGGTCCGGATCCACCGAGGCGCCGGGCTTGGCGATGATGACCGCCACGCCCACTTCGCCGAAGTCCGGGTGCGGCACGCCGATCACCGCGCTCTCGGCCACACCCGCCATGTCGTTGATATAGCCCTCGATCTCGGCCGGGTAGACGTTGTAGCCACCGGAGATGATCAGGTCCTTGCTGCGGCCCACGATGGTGACATAGCCACGCTGATCCACCTTGCCGACGTCACCGGTCCTGAAGAAACCGTCGGCGGTGAACTCCTCGGCTGTCTTTTCGGGCATGCGCCAGTAGCCCTTGAACACATTCGGTCCTTTGACCTGGATGCCACCGATCTCGCCGGGCTTCACCGGCTGGCCATTGTCCTCCATCACCCGCAGCGTCACGCCTGGCAGCGGGAAGCCGACCGTGCCACCGCGCCGCTCGGTCTGCCCCGGGTGACGCGGATCTTCACCACAGGGGTTGGAGGTCAGCATCACCGTCTCGCTCATGCCATAGCGTTCCAGGATGGTGTGACCGGTGCGCTGCTGCCAGTCACTGAAGGTCTCGATCAGCAGCGGCGCCGAGCCCGAGATGAACAGGCGCATGTGCGCGGCCTGCGCCTTCGTCAGCGTGGGCTCGGCCAGCATGCGCACGTACAGCGTGGGCACGCCCATGAAGACGGTGGCCTCCGGGAACTTGGCGATCGCCAGCTTGGGGTCGAACTTCGACAGCCAGATCATCTTGCTGCCGTTGATGAGCGCGCCGTGGATGGCCACGAACAGGCCGTGCACGTGGAAGATGGGCAGCGCATGGATCAGTACGTCGTCCGGCTGCCACTGCCAGTAGTCGCGCAGCATCACGGCATTGCTGCGCATGTTGCCGTGCGTGAGCATGGCGCCCTTGCTGCGGCCGGTGGTGCCGCTGGTGTAGAGGATGGCGGCCAGGTCGTCGTCCTGCCGCACGGCCGGCGTGTGGCGGTCGCTCTGGTGGGCGGCGCGCTCCAGCAGGCTGCCGGTGCGGTCGTCGCCCAGGGTGAAAACGGCCTGTGTGCCGGCGCTGAACGCGATCTTGCTGACCCAGCCGTGGTTCTTGGGGCTGCACACCACCACCGCAGGCTCGGCGTTGCCGATGAAGTACTCGATCTCGGCGCTCTGGTAGGCCGTGTTCAGCGGCAGGAACACATGGCCGGCTCGCAGCGTGGCCAGGTACAGCACCATGGCCTCGACCGACTTTTCCACCTGCACCGCGATGCGCGAGGCTGGCGGCAGGTCCAGCGCGTCCAGCAGGTTGGCCACCATGGCGGTGGCGCGGTCCAGGTCGCGCCAGGAATAGCGCAGGCCGTTGTCGGTCTCGACGGCGGTGCGGTCCAGGTCGGCGGGAAAGGCGTCGCGCAGCGCGACGAACAGGTTGGGGTTGCTCATGGTGTGAACGGCAAAAGAAAGTTCAGAAAGCCGGTGGCCGTTTGGCCAGGAAGGCCGCGATGCCTTCGCGGTGTTCGGCGCTGTCGGCGTAGTCGTAGGCGGTGGGCACCAGGGACTCTGCGCCCTGCCCGCCCGCCAGCGACCGCACAGCCTGCTTGTTCAGGCGCGCGGCCTGCGGCGCCAGGCGTGTGATGCGCAGGGCGCGTTGCTGCGCCTCGGCCGGCACGTCGGCGTCGTGCAGCACGGTGTGCAGGAAACCGCGGGTCAGCATCGTCGGCGCGTCGAGCACCGCCGCTTCCAGCAGCATCTGCCGCGCCGTGGCCAGGCCCACTTCGCGGGCCACCAGCTCGGCCTCGCGCGGCGCCATCGGAAAGCCCAGCTTGGCGATCGGCGCGCCGAAGCGCGCCCCCTGCCCCGCCAGGCGGATATCGCAGCAACTGGCGATTTCCACCCCCGCGCCCATGCAGTTGCCTTCGATCTGCGCGATCACCGGCAGATCGCAGGCCAGCACGGCCGATAGGCCACCCCAGACGTCGTTTTCGTGGAAGTCGCGCAGACCCTCGGGGTGGAAGCGGAAGTCGGTGTACTCGGCGATGTCACCGCCCGCACAGAAGTGCCCACCCTCGCCCGCCACCACCACCACGCGCACGTCGCTGCGGGCC
>NZ_JBPCSJ010000338.1:0-32717 GCF_051007235.1 Hydrogenophaga sp.
CCCCTCAAGGGGGCGATGCGTGTGGCCCGGCAGAGCCGGTTCCACCGCATCCTCGACCCAGACACGCGCTCCGGAGATGACTGGGTGAGCCGGACAAGTTAGGGGAGGGTCTTCGCAAGAGGGGGAGTCAATCCAGAAACACCGCGGAACTGGCTTTGCCAGGCCGCAGGTGTTGTCCCCCCTCCAAGCGCCGCAAGGCGGCGCGCCAGAGAGGGGGGAAGCCGCGTCAGCGGCGCAGGGGGGTTATCCCCCTCTTCGCATCATGTCGAAGAACTCGGTGTTGTTCTTCGTTGCCTTCATGCTCTTGAGCACCATTTCCATCGCCTCAATCTCGTCCATGTTGTACATGAACTGGCGCAGGATGCGTGTCTTCTGCAGGATCTCGGGCGCCAGCAGCAACTCTTCGCGGCGAGTGCCGCTGCGGTTGAGCTGGATCGAGGGGAAGACGCGCTTTTCGTACAGGCGGCGGTCCAGGTGGATTTCGCTGTTGCCGGTGCCCTTGAACTCTTCAAAGATCACCTCGTCCATGCGGCTGCCGGTGTCCACCAGCGCGGTGGCGATGATGGTCAGCGAGCCGCCTTCTTCCACGTTGCGGGCGGCACCGAAGAAGCGCTTGGGGCGCTGCAGGGCGTTGGCGTCCACGCCGCCGGTCAGCACCTTGCCGGAGGAGGGCAGCACGTTGTTGTAGGCGCGGGCCAAGCGGGTGATGGAGTCGAGCAGGATCACCACGTCCTTCTTGAGTTCGACCAGGCGCTTGGCGCGCTCGATCACCATTTCGGCCACGTGCACGTGTCGGGCTGCCGGTTCGTCGAAGGTGGAGGCGATCACATCGCCGCGCACGGTGCGCTGCATTTCGGTCACTTCTTCCGGGCGCTCGTCCACCAGCAGCACCATCAGCTCCACCTCGGGGTGGTTGGCGGTGATGGCGTGGCAGATGTGCTGCATCATGACCGTCTTGCCGCTCTTGGGCGGGGCGACGATCAGGGCGCGCTGGCCCTTCCCGATCGGGGAAATGATGTCGATCACCCGGCCGGTGATGTTCTCTTCGGTCTTGATGTCGCGTTCCAGGCGCATCTGTTCCTTGGGAAACAGGGGCGTCAGGTTTTCGAACATCACCTTGTGCTTGTTCGCTTCGGGCGGCAGGCCGTTGATGGCGTCGAGCTTGTTCAGCGCGAAGTAGCGTTCGCCGTCCTTGGGGATGCGGACTTCGCCCTCGATCATGTCGCCGGTGTGCAGGTTGAAGCGGCGGATCTGGCTGGGCGAGATGTAGATGTCGTCGGTGGACGCCGTGAAGCTGGTGTCCATGTTCCGCAGGAAGCCGAAGCCGTCGGGCAGCACTTCCAGCACGCCGTCGGCATTCACCTGCTCCCCGGCCTTGGCGCGCTTCTTGATGATGGCGAACATCAGCTCCTGCTTGCGCATGCGGCCGGTGTTTTCGATCTCAAGCGCTTCGGCCTGCTTGAGGACTTCAGACACGTGCAGTGCCTTGAGTTCGTTGAGGTGCATGGAAATTGCTCCGGAAGGGAGTCTTGTCAGAACCGGGGTAGGGGCGCTGGAGCCGCGGTGTTGGCGGAGCGCGGTGCAGACGGGCTGGGCGGTGTGTGGGCCAGCAGTGCGGAGGATTATGACAGGAAAAAAACGCCGCTTTGGGCGGGCCCGGGCGTTGCACCCGGGCCGGGCCCGCGGGGGATCAGGCCAGTTGCTGGTCGATGAAAGCGGTCAGCTGGGCCTTGCTCAGGGCGCCCACCTTGGTGGCGGCCAGCTGGCCACCCTTGAACAGCATCAGCGTGGGGATGCCGCGGATGCCGAACTTGGCTGGCACTTCGCTGTTCTCGTCCACGTTCACCTTGGCCACTTGCAGCTTGCCCTGGTAGGTGCCGGCCACCTCGTCGAGGATGGGCGCGATCATCTTGCAGGGACCACACCATTCGGCCCAGAAGTCCACCAGCACTGGGGCGGGTGCGTTCAGCACATCGGCCTGGAAAGAGGCGTCGGAAACGTGTTTGATCAGGTCGCTGGCCATGGTCGGTCCTAGGGGTTGCGTCAGGGTGGTGAAGGTACAGTGGAGCCGGGTGTCGGGGCGGTGAGCGCCGCGACGCGCCGAAAAACGATTTCAATTGTGACAGAAACGCCCGCGCCATGACGACCGCCAGCCCCGAACCCCTGCCCGTGCTGACGGCTCCCCCGGTGGGCAAAAACACCGCTGTCCCGCTCTGGGATCACGGCCTGTCCGACGTGCGCGAACACATGGCCCGCCAGGGCTGGCACGCCTCGCGCGTGGTGGTGCTGGTGCCCTACGCCCAGATGATGGACGCCGGGCGCAGGGCCTGGGCGCAGCATACGCCCACCGGTTTCACGCCCCGCTTCGAATCGACCCGCAACTGGGCCACGTCGCTGCAGCCGTTTGTGCCGGGCAGCACCGACTGGTCGGGCGACATGGCGCGAGACAGCCTGATCGCGGCCAGCTTGCTGGACCGCGTGGCGGGCCGCGCGCTGGACGCCGACCTGCGCGCCACGCTGGTCGGGCGTCTGGTGGAGGCCACCCGCCAGCTCGCGCCGCTGGCCGCTGCCCGCCCGCCACACGAGCGCGCCGCCTGGGCCGATGCGCTGCGCGCAGACCTCAACCCGGCCAGCCAGGCGCTGCAGTGGGAAGGGCTGGTCGCGACGCTGGCGCTTACCTGGGCCGGGCTGTCGGCCTACGCCACCGACGTGCTGTGGTCGGACCTGGCCGCCCCAGGCCAGGTGGCCGACGCCCTGCTGGTGGTGCCCGGTTTCCAGATCGACCCGCTGGCCCAGGCACTGCTGCTGCGCTGGGGCGAACGCGGTGTGCTGCTGCCCTTTGCAGAGGCGGCCGTCCCGCCCGATCCCGTGGCGGTGCACGCCTGCGGCGATGCCGAAGACGAGGCCCAGCTCGCCGCCGCCTGTGTGGTGGAGCAGGTGAACGCCGGGCGCACACCGGTGGCGCTGGTGGCGCAGGACCGCGCGCTGACGCGCCGCATCGGCGCCCTGTTGCACGGGGCGGGCCTGTCGGTGCGCGACGAGACCGGCTGGAAACTCTCAACCACCCACGCCGCCGCCCGGCTGATGAGCCTGCTGCGCGCGGCCGACCGCCGGGCCCGCACCGACGACGTGCTGGACTGGCTCAAAGCCGGGCCACACGCCATCGCCGCCTCGGCATTGGAGCGCCAAGCGAGGGCCCACGGCCTGGCCGCGTGGGGTGCCGTGTTGGGCCACCCGGCCACCGGCCCGCTGTTGCCGGCGGGCGTGACCGATGGGCTGACCGGCCTGCAGGCGCCACGACCGCTGCCGCAATGGTTGACCGATCTGGCCGACGCCTTGCGCCGCGACGGCTGGTGGGACGCCTGCAGCCAGGACGCGGCCGGGCAGCGCGTGATCGACGTGCTGCGCCTGCAGGACGGCGCCGCGCACGAACTGGCGGCCCTGGTGGCCGACGCGGCGGAAGCTCCCCAGTCAAACAAAGCCGGTCGCCGCTGGTCGCTGGCCGCGTTCAGCGCCTGGGTGCGCGACGCGCTGGAGGCGGCCAGCTTCCAGCCCGGCAACCCCGCCGAGCCGCCGGTGGTGGTGTTGCCGATGGCGCAGCTGCTGGGCCGTGACTTCGCCGCCGTGGTGGCCCCCGGCTGTGACGAAGTGAACCTGCCGCCCAGCCCGGAACCGCCCGGTCAGTGGGGTTCGGCGCAGCGCCAGCTGCTGGGCCTGCCCAGCCGTGAGGCCCTGGCCCTGGCCGGGCAGGCGGCCTGGGCGCACCTGCTGACCCAGCCCCACCTGCAGCTGCTCTGGCGCAGCCAGCAGCAGGGTGACGCGGTGGCCGCCGCGCCCTGGCTGCAGGCTTTGCAGAACGAGGGGCGTGCGGTGGCGGCGCCCGATCCCCGCGTGGCTCGGACCGTGAGCGTGGTCCCCGAAGCCGACCCCCGGCCCACCGCCGCCGACCTGCTGCCCCAGGCGCTGTCGGCAAGCGCCTACCAGGATCTGCGCGACTGCCCTTACCGCTTTTTCGCGCTGCGCCAGCTGCGGCTGCAGCAGATCGATGAAATCGAAGCCGAGCCCGACAAGCGCGACCTGGGCAACTGGTTGCACGCGGTGCTCAAGGCGTTCCACGAAGCGCGGGCGGCCGATCCCTCCGATGGGCTGGACGATCGGCAGCGTCTGGACCAGCTGGCGCAGGCCGAGGCGGCCGCGCGCGGGCTGTCGGTGGACGCAGGAGAGGAGGGCGCCGGCTTCCTGCCCTTCATGGCCGCCTGGCCCGCGCTGCGCGAGGGATACCTCGGCTGGCTCGCCACGCACGAAGGCAGCGGGCCGCGGTTCGATCAGGCCGAGCTGTCGCTGACCCGCAGCGTTGGCCCCTGGCGTCTGATCGGCCAGCTCGACCGCATCGACCGCCAGGCCAGCCCGGAAGGACCGATCCCGCTGGTGATCGACTACAAGACCGAGCCGCGCGCGACCACGCTGGAGCGCGTGAAGAACCCGCTGGAGGACACGCAGATCGCCTTTTACGCCGCGTTGCTGGGCGAAGAGACGGTGCGCGGTGCCTACCTCAGCATCACCGACGCGCGCGAGACCGACGGCGCCAACACGCCCACCCGCTGGGTCGAACAGGAGGAGATCGCACTGGCGCGCGACCAGCTGATAGAAAACCTGCAGCACGACCTGTCGCGCGTGGCCGCCGGCCATCCGCTGCCGGCGCTGGGCGAGGGCCGGGTGTGCGACTTCTGCGCCGCCCGCGGCCTGTGCCGAAAGGACTTCAGAACATGAGCCAGGCCGCCTACCGCATCGACGGACAGCTGGTCGAGCGCGCCGCCTTCTACGCCGTGGCCTGTGATCCTGCGCGCAGCGTGGCCGTGGAAGCCTGCGCCGGCGCGGGCAAGACCTGGATGCTGGTCTCGCGCATCCTGCGCGCGCTGCTGGAAGGCACCGCGCCGCAGGACATCCTGGCCATCACCTTCACCAAGAAGGCCGCTGGCGAAATGCGTCAGCGCCTGCAGGACTGGCTGCGGGTGTTTGCCTACAAGACCGACGCCGAACTGGCGAACGAGCTGGTGTTGCGAGGCATGGCCCCCGCCGCGGCGCAGGCACGCGCGGCCGACCTGCGCGACCTGCACGCCCGCCTGCTGGCCGCCGGCCGGCCAGTGCAGATCCGCACCTTCCACAGCTGGTTCGCGTCGCTGCTGCGCAGCGCGCCGCTGGCGGTGCTGCAGGAGCTGGGCCTGCCGGCCGAACACGAGCTGCTGGAAGACGACAGCGAAGCCGTCGCGCTGACCTGGCCGCGCTTTTACGCCGCCGTGGCGACCGACGCGGCCCTGCGGCAGGACTTCATGGACAGCGTGGCGCGCCATGGCCGCCACCAGACCCTCAAGGCCCTGGGCAACGCGCTCAACAAACGGGTCGAGTTCGCGCTGGCCGACGAGCAGGGCATCGTGGACGCGTCGGTGCACCCCTTGTCGGTGGCCTACCCGGACCTGGCTGCGCACGACGACCCCGCGCACGCGCTGCTGGCCAACCACCGGTCCCTGCTGTTGGCCGCCGCCGCCTGCCTGGGGCGGGCCAGCGCGCCCACCTTTTCGGCCAAGGGCGTTGAGCTGGAAACCGCGGTCACCGAGTCGAAGCCCGACGACGCCATCAGCGCGCTGCTCACGCAGAAGAACGAGCCGCGCAAGTTCAACGACAAGCTCGCCGGCATTGAGGCCGTGCGTGAAGCGCAGGAGTTGTGCCAGCGCGTGCTGGCCGCGCGCGTGCAGCAGCAGGCCTGGCAACACCAGCAACGCATGGCGCGGCTCACGCGCACGCTGGTCGCCACCTACCGCACGCTCAAGCAGGAGCGCGGCTGGGTGGACATGAACGACGTCGAGGGCGCGGCGCGCCGCCTGCTGGGCGACGCCGAGCTCTCGGGCTGGATGCAGCAGCGGCTGGACGCGCGCGTGCGCCACCTGCTGATCGACGAATTCCAGGACACCAACCCCTTGCAGTGGCAGGCGCTGTACGGCTGGCTCTCGGGTTACGCGGGCGCCGGCTCGGGCGAGGCGCCGGCGGTGTTCCTGGTGGGCGATCCCAAGCAGTCCATCTACCGCTTCCGCCGCGCCGAGCCGCAGGTGTTCAAGGCGGCTCAGGCCTTCGTGGTCAACGGTCTGTCGGGCGCGCTGCTCAGCTGCGACCACACGCGCCGCTGCGCCACCGGTGTGATCGAGGCGCTCAACGCCGTGATGACCGGCGCCGCACAGGACGCGGGCTACACCGGGTTCCGCGAGCACACCACCGAGAGCCGCGAGGCCGGTGCTGTGCTGGCGCTGCCGCCGGTGCCGCGCGATGGCGGCGACGATGGCGCGACGGACCCGGGCGAGCCGGTCTGGCGCGACAGCCTGAACACGCCGCGCGTGGAGCCCGAAGACAGCCTGAGCGCGCTCGAGGCCGAGCAGGCGGCCGACTGGATCGCGGCGCAGATCGCCGGCGGCACGGTGAACGCCGAGGGCCTGATGGTGCTCTCGCGCAAACGCGAGCGCCTGGGCTGGCTGCACGAGGCGCTGGCGGAACGCGGCATCGCCGCCGAACAGCCCGAGAAACAGGACCTGGCCGACGCCCCCGCCGTGCAGGATGTGGTGGCCTTGCTGGACGCGCTGGTCTCGCCTGCGCACGACCTGAGCCTGGCGCAGGCGCTGCGCAGCCCCATCCTCGGTCTGGACGACGCGGCATTGACCCGCATCGCCCGCCTGTGCCGGCGCGCCGACGCGGCCTCGGCGGCGGCTGCGCAGCCGGGCGAGGCAACGCCGCGCACCGCCTGGTGGGACCTGTTGCAGACCTTGAGCGCGGACGGATCGGACGACCCGCAGACCGATGCCCTGCTGGTGCAGGCCGCACAACGCTTGGCGCGCTGGCGCCGTTGGATGGACACGCTGCCGCCCCACGACGCCCTGGCCGCCATTTACCGCGACGCGGACCTGCTGGCCCGCTACGCCGCCGCCGTACCGCCGCGTCTGCGAGAACCCGTGCTCACCTCGCTGCGCGCGCTGCTGGCGCAGTCGCTGGCGCAGGACGGCGGGCGCTACCTGACGGCCTACCGCTTCGTGCGCGCGCTCAAGGCCGGTGGCATCCGCCTGCCGCAAACCGCGCAGACCGGCGCGGTGCGCCTGCTCACCATCCACGGCGCCAAGGGGCTGGAAGCCCACACCGTGCTGATGCTCGACACCGAAGCCCTGCCACCCAAGCCCGAAAGCATGGGGGTGCTGGTGGACTGGCCGGGCGAGGCCGAGCGGCCCCAGCGCTTCATCTTCCTGGCCAGCGAAAAAACGCCGCCGGTCTGCGCCACCGCGTTGCTGGAGGCCGAGCAACAAGCCCGCGGGCTCGAAGAACTGAACGCGTTGTACGTCGCTCTCACGCGGGCCGAGGCGCGCATCGTCGTCTCCAGCGTGACGCCGCACCGCAGCGCCAGCACGCCCAGCTGGCGACAGCGCATCGCGCCGCAGGCACAGCCGCTGCCGGTGCCCGAGCCGGTGGAGACCAGCGGAAGCCCGGAAGCTGCATCGACGTGCGAACTGCTGGACCTGCCGGTGTGCACCGCGCTGCCGCCCGTGCCGGCCCAAGCGGTCGCGGTGGCGCCCGAAGACGACACCCGTGCACGCACCGGTCTGGCGCTGCACCGCCTCCTGCAATGGGTGCCCACGCCCCTGGGTAGCTTTGCCTGGACCGACCTGCACCTGCAGGCCGTGGCGCGCGAATTCGCGCTGACGCCGGCGCAGGCGCGCGACGCCCTGACCATGGCCCAGGCCATGCTCGGCGGTGAGGCCGCCTGGGCCTGGGACGCAGCGCAACTGACCCACTGGGGCAACGAAGTGGACATCTGGGACCAGGGCCAGCTGCAGCGGCTGGACCGCCTGGTGCGCCGCGCCGACACCGGCTGCTGGTGGGTGCTCGATTTCAAGAGTGCCGCCCGCCCCGAACGGCAGGCCGAGCTGCGCGCGCAGTTGCAGCGCTACCATCGCGCGCTTTCCCTCGCGCACCCCGGCGAGCCCGTGCGCCTGGCCTTCATCAATCCGCTGGGGCAACTCATTGAAATTCCCGCCGAGGCCGTTGCACCGTGACCGCTGACACCCTTTCTCCAGAATCCGCTGAAATCCTCGACCTGCCGGTGGTCATCATCGGCGGCGGTCCCGCCGGACTCATGGCCGCCGAAGTGCTCTCGCGCGCTGGCGTCGCGGTGCACCTGTTCGACGCGATGCCGTCCGTGGGTCGCAAGTTCCTGCTGGCCGGCAAGGGCGGCCTGAACCTGACCCATGCCGAGGCGGCCGACCGCTTTGCCGAGCGGTACGGCGAACGGCGCCAGCAGATCGAAGCCCTGCTGGGTAGCTTCGGTGCGGCCGAGGTGCGCGCCTGGGCGCAGGGCCTGGGCGTGGAGACCTTTGTCGGCACCTCGGGCCGTGTGTTCCCGACCGACATGAAAGCCGCGCCCCTGCTGCGGGCCTGGCTGCAGCGCCTGCGCCACCCGGCCGGTGGAGGCTCGGCGGTGCAGTTCCACATGCGGCACCGCTGGCTGGGCTGGACGCCGGATGGTCAGGCCCTGCGCTTTGATGCGCCGACAGGCGAGGTGCGGGTGCGCGCCCGTGCGGTGCTGCTGGCCCTGGGCGGCGGCAGTTGGGCGCGCCTGGGGTCCAACGGTGCCTGGGTGCCGCTGCTGGCCGCGCGCGGTGTGGCGGTCGCCCCGTTGCTGCCGGCCAATTGCGGCTTTGATCTGGCCTTGAAGGCGCCGCCGTTGAACGACGGCCAGCCACTGCCGGTGCAGGCGGTGCCCGCGCACGCGGTGGGCTGGAGCGAGCACTTCACCAGCCGCCACGCGGGCCAGCCCTTCAAGAACGTGTCCATCCGCTTCCAGCCGCCGCAGGGGCTGACGTTCGAACGCAAGGGTGAGTTCGTGGCCACGGCCACTGGGGTTGAAGGCAGCCTGGTCTACGCCGCGTCGGCCCTGCTGCGCGACGAGATCGTGCGCGCCGGCCACGCCACGCTGCTGCTGGATCTGTTGCCCGACTTCAGCGCCGAGCGGGTGGTGCGCGAGGTGGCGCACCCGCGGGGTTCGCGTTCGCTCTCCAGCCACCTCAAGAGCCGCCTGGGCCTGGACGGCATCAAGACCGCGGTGCTGTACGAAGTGCTGGGCAAGGACGGCATGAACGACGCCGTCCGATTGGCGGCCGCCATCAAGGCGCTGCCGCTGCACCTGGTGGCCGCCCGCCCGCTGGATGAAGCCATCAGCACCGCCGGTGGCGTGCTGTTCGAGGTGCTGGACGAGCACCTGATGTGCGAGGCGCTGCCGGGCGTGTTCTGCGCGGGCGAGATGCTGGACTGGGAAGCCCCCACCGGCGGTTACCTGCTCACCGCCTGTCTGGCCAGCGGCGTGCGGGCCGGGCAGGGCGTGCTGGCCTGGCTGCACCCGTCCTGAGCCGCTGTCACAGTCGGTTCATCTCGCTGGCATAGGCTCGACACCGATCTGTCATCACCTTTTTCTCGGAGCCGTTTCATGAGTTCTCTCAAACCTGTGTCCCTGCGCCGCCGGCCGGTGTTGCAAGCCCTGGTCGCTGTCGCGTGCGTGGCCGCTTCTACCGCCACCTGGGCCGAGGGCTGGCCCAGCCGCCCGGTCAAGATCGTCGTGCCCTTCGCGCCCGGCGCGGGCACCGACGCCATGGGCCGTCTGGTCGCGGCCAAGCTGTCGGACCTGTTCAAAGCCAGCGTGGTGGTGGAAAACCGCACCGGTGCGTCTGGCGCCATCGGCGCGCAAGAGGTCGCCAAGGCAGCGCCCGACGGGCACACCCTGCTGCTGGCCGCGGCGCCGTTCACCACCGTGCCGGCGGCCTTGCCCAGTGCCGGCTATGACCCGATGGCCAGCTTCGCCCCCGTGGGCATGATCGCCCAGGGGCCGCTGGTCTGGGCCGTCAACAAAGACGTGCCCGCCAACACCCTGCCCGAACTCGTCGCGCTGGCGCGCAAGCAGCCCGGCGCGCTGAACTACGGTTCGGCCGGCGTGGGCGGCATCAACCACCTGGTGCTCGAATCGCTCAAGGTGCGCACCCGCACCTTCATCACGCACATTCCCTACCGCGGCATCGCGCCGGCCACACTGGACACCATCAGCGGCCAGCTGCAACTGCTCACCGGCACCATCCCGGCGCTGGCGCCGCACATCCGCGAGGGCAAGCTCAAGGCCCTGGCGGTGACCAGTCCCGAACGCAGCCCGGCCCTGCCACAGGTGCCCGGCATGAGGGAGGCGGGCATGCCCGACTTCAACGTGCTCAACTACTTTGCTCTGGTCGCGCCCAAAGGCACGCCCGACGCCGTGGTGCGGCAGATCAACGCAGCGCTGGCGCAGGTGGTGCAGATGCCCGATGTGAAAGAACGCCTGGCCAAGGACGCGCTGGAGCCGGCGACGGGCACGCCAGCACAGCTGGGGCAGTTCCTGCAGAAAGACTTTGAGGGCTGGCAGCGCGTGGTGCAGCAGCAGGGCCTGAAGATCGACGCGTTCTGACGGCACACGACCAGCCCGGAAATCACAAAGGCCGCTGGTGCGGCCTTTGTTGTGTGTGCGCCGATGGCGCTGAACGAATAAGGTGACGAGCCTTGACCCCGGCACTGGCTCCACAGTTAGGGCTGCTTGGTTCCCCACCTGACCCGGTTGGCCGCTTCACCATGCGGGAAGGCCCGTCGGGGTGGATTGTAGGCGATGCCGGACCCGTCCGCAGCGGCCAGAGCGGGGAAGTGCGCCGCTTAGAATGGCCGCCATGTCCTACGTCGTCCTGGCCCGCAAATACCGTCCGCGCAATTTCAGCGAAATGGTGGGGCAGGAGCACGTCGTGCAGGCCCTGTCGAACGCACTGACCACGCAACGCCTGCACCACGCCTACCTGTTCACCGGCACACGCGGCGTGGGCAAGACGACGGTCTCGCGCATTCTGGCCAAATCGCTCAATTGCCTGGGCACCGACGGGCAGGGCGGCATCACCGCCGAGCCTTGTGGCGTCTGCCAGGCCTGCACCGACATCGACTCGGGCCGTTTCGTCGACTACACCGAGCTGGACGCGGCATCGAACCGTGGCGTGGACGAGGTCCAGTCGCTGCTGGAGCAGGCGGTCTACAAGCCGGTCCAGGGCCGCTTCAAGGTCTTCATGATCGACGAGGTGCACATGCTCACCGGGCACGCGTTCAACGCGATGCTCAAGACGCTGGAAGAGCCGCCCGAGTACCTGAAGTTCGTGCTGGCCACGACCGATCCGCAAAAGGTGCCGGTCACGGTGCTCTCGCGCTGTCTGCAGTTCAACCTGCGGCCCATGGCGCCCGAGACGGTGTTCGACCACCTGGGCCGCGTGTTGCAGGCCGAAAGCGTCGCTTCCGAGCCCCTGGCCTTGCGGCTGTTGTCCCGCGCGGCACGAGGTTCCATGCGCGACGCCTTGTCGCTGACCGACCAGGCGATTGCCTTTGGCGGCGGCCAGCTGCAGGAAGCGACCGTGCGCCAGATGCTGGGTGCGGTGGACCGCAGCTACGTGCTGCGCCTGATCGACGGCCTGGCCCGTGCCGACGGCGCCGCCGTGGTGGACACCATTGATGCCCTGCGCGCCAACGGTCTGAACGCTGCGGCCACGCTCGAAGAGATGACCGGCCTGCTGCAGCGCATGGCGGTGCTGCAGGCCGTGCCCGAGCGCGAAGCGCTGATGGCGCTGGACGATCCGGATACGCCCGAAATCGTGCGCCTGGCCCATGCCCTGCCGGCCGATGAGACGCAGCTGCTGTACAGCCTGTGCCTGCACGGTCGTGGCGAGTTGGGCCTGGCGCCCGACGAATACGCCGCCTTGACCATGGTGCTGCTGCGATTGCTGGCCTTCAAGCCGGCGGCCGGTGCCACGGCGGAAAAAAAAACTCTGAAAACCGGGGCTGAGGCTCCAGTGGCGCCGCCGTTGGTGGCGCCTGTACCCGTGGCCGCACAGCCTCCTGCCACGGCCCCTGCGCCGCTGCGCACGAGTGCGCCACCGCCGCCGCCGCCGGTGACAGCACCACCCGCCATGGCCCCGGCTGCCCCGCCGGCATCGGTGGCACTGGAGCCGGTGGTGCGTCCGGCCGCGCCGCCCACACTTGCGGCACCACCCGTTACCGCCACGTCGCAGTCTGCGCCTGCGCGGTCGGTGCCGTCGCCCGACGAGCTGGTGCCGCTGGACGAGTCCGACGATGTGCCCTGGGTCGAGGAGCCCGACGAGGCACCGGCCGACGAAGGCGTGATGACCTCGCGCCGTGTGGTACCGGTGCCTGTGCGCGATCCTGGCCCGTCCAGCCGGCTGGACCGTTTGCGCGACCCCGGTGAACCCGCTCCGGTGCGCGAGCCCGTGCGAACTGCCGAGGGCGACTTCTGGTTCGACGCTGTCACGCAGCTGGTGCGCGCCGAGGCCATCACGGCGCTGGTGCGCGAACTGGCCCTGCAGTCGCAGCTGGTGGCGCGCGACGCCGGCCAGTGGGTGCTGCGTGTGGAGCGGGAGTCGCTCAAACAGGGCAGCGCGCCCGAGCGTCTGGCCACGGCGCTGCTGACCCTGGGGCACGCCGTGCGTGTGGTGGTGGAGATCGGTCCGGTGGACGACTCCGCGTCCCTGCGCCAGGGCGCCGACGCGGCGCGGCGGCAGCGCGAGGCCGAACAGATCATCCGCGACGACCCTTTCGTGCAGCAGATGATGCGCGACTTTGGCGGCAAAATCGTGCCCGGTACGCTCAAGGCATAGACCACAGGGCTTGCGGCTTCGCGGGTTCTTCCGCCCGCATCGAATTCCATTCATTCACAAACGACACCAAGGAACACCATGTTCAACAAAGGACAACTCGCCGGCCTCATGAAACAGGCGCAGGCGATGCAGGAAAACATGAAGAAGGCCCAGGACGAGCTGGGCAACATCGAGGTGACCGGCGAATCCGGCGCCGGTCTGGTCAAGGTGGTGATGACCTGCAAGCACGACGTGCGCCGCGTGACCATCGACCCCAGCCTGCTGGCCGACGACAAGGACATGCTCGAAGATCTGGTGGCCGCTGCGTTCAACGCAGCCGTGCGCAAGGCCGAAGAGACGTCCAACGAAAAGATGGGCAAGCTCACCGCCGGCATGCCGGGACTGCCCGGTGGCATGAAGTTCCCGTTCTGATCACGGGCTCATCCCGCGTGGCCGAAACCCATTCCCTCGAACTGCTGGTGCAGGCGCTGCGCTGCCTGCCGGGGGTGGGCATCAAGTCGGCCCAGCGCATGGCCTTCCATTTGCTGCAACACGACCGCGAGGGGGCACAGCGCCTGTCGCAGGCGCTGCAACACGCCTGCAGCTCGGTGCAGCACTGCGCCATGTGCCACACCTTCACCGAAGCGCCCGTCTGCCCGACCTGCGAAGACCCGCGGCGCGACCGCGGCCAGCTGTGTGTGGTGGAAACACCCGCCGACCAGGCGGCCATGGAGCGCACGGGTGCGTACAAGGGGCTGTACTTCGTGCTCATGGGCAAGCTCAGCCCGCTGGACGGCGTGGGGCCGCGCGACATCGGGCTGCAGAAGCTGTTCGAGCGCATCGACACGCTCGAAGGCGATGAGCGGGTGGTGCGCGAGGTGATCCTGGCGACCAATTTCACCGCCGAAGGCGAGACCACGGCCCATGTGATCGCGCAGGCGCTCAAGCAACGCGGTGTGACGGTGACGCGCCTGGCCCGTGGCGTGCCGGTGGGCAGTGAGCTGGAGTACGTGGACCTGGGCACCATCGCCCATGCCCTGGTGGACCGGCGCTGAGTGCAGCGCCGGCCGCTCAATTTTTCAAACCGGATGTTCCGATGACGTTTGCCGGACTGACTGTGGCCTACTGGGCCGTGCTGGTGGCTGCGCTGTTGCCCGTTGGCTGCGCGGGTCTGGCCAAGTGGGGCATGGTGGCCGTGGCGCGCCGAGAGGGTGGCTACGACAACCACAACCCGCGCGCCTGGCTGGCGCGCCAGAGCGACTGGCGGGCCCGCGCCAACGCCGCGCAGGCCAACAGCTTCGAGGCGCTGCCGCTGTTCATTGGTGCGGTCATCATCGCCCACCAGCTGGGCGCTCACCAGACGCGGCTGGACCTGCTGGCGTTCCTGTTCGTGGTGCTGCGGCTGGTCTACATCCTGCTGTACGTGGCCGACCAGGCCACTGCGCGCAGCGCTGTCTGGACGCTGGCCCTCGCGGTCAACATCGCCATCCTTTTCGCCTGACGTCTTTCGACATGGCCCTCGGGGGAAACCCGCTCGGGTGCGGTCCCGATGCGGCGCCGCGCCCTTGCACATAGTCTTCACGGCATTCGGGTTGTTTGCAGGTGGGGGCAGAGCATGTGGAGTCGCCGGGGTCTGGGTCGTGTGTGCGCGTCGGCGTTGCTGACGGCAGGCCTGCCTGCGGTGCATGCGCAAACGCCCACGGCCGCGGTGAACGCCACACCGGTCGTGCGTGCGCCGCTGGGCCGGGTGGTGGTGGCGGTGGACCACAAGGCCTCGTTCTGCTACCTGCCGTTGACCATCGCCGAGCGGCTGGGTTATTTCGCCGCCGAAGGGCTGGACGTGTCGGTGCGCGACTTCAGCGAACCGGGGCAGGCGCTGCAGGCCGTGCTTGCCGGTGCGGCGCAGGTGGTGTCCGGTCCGTACAGCCACACCATCGGGCTGCAGCTGCGCGGGCAGCAGCTGCGTTCGTTTGTGCTTCAGGGGCGCACGCCCCAACTGGTGCTGGGCGTGTCGCAGCAGACCATGGGCGGCTTCCGCCATCTGCGCGACTTGCGTGGCCGCCGTGTGGCGGTGACTTCGCTGGGCTCGGCCAGCCACCGCATCGCGCGCTTGCTGCTGGGCAGGGCAGGCCTGGCGCCGCAGGATGTGAACTTCCAGGTCTTCGCCGGGCCTGCCGCCACAGCGGCAGCGTTCCGGGCGGGCCAAGTGGACGCGCTGTGTTACCACGACCCGCTGGTCACCCAGCTGGAGCAAAGCGGCGAGCTGCGGGTGGTGGCCGACACGCGCACCATGCGCGGCAATGCCGAGGTCTTTGGTGGTCCCCTGCCGGCTGGCAGCCTGTGTGCGAGCAGCGAATTCGTGGGTGAGAACCCCAGGCAGTGCCAGGCCATGGCCAGCGCCCTGGTGCACGCGCTCAAGTGGTTGCAGACGGCAGGCCCGTCGGACCTGAACAAGACCGTGCCCGAGAGCTACTTCCAGGGCGACCGCGGCCTGTACCTGGCGGCCTTCAGCCGGGCGCGCGAGTCGTGGGTGCCAGACGGCCTGATGCCCGAGAACGGCCCTCAGACCGTGGCGCGTTTGCTGGCGCAGTCGGGCGATGCGCAACAGTTGCAGCGGGTGGACCTGGCACGCACCTTCACCAACGAGTTCGCCCGCGTGGCCAAGGCGCGCTTTCGGGCCTGATGGCCCCGACCGGCGTCAGCGTTTTTTGGCGGGCTTGCTGTTGAGAGCGACTTTGGTGTCGCCACGGGCCTTTTGGGTCGCCGGTGCCTTGGCCTGCCGGGTCGTCTTCGGGGCCGCTTGGCGGGCGGTCTTCTTGCCCTTGATCGATGCCTGTGCCACCGCGCTCTCGGTCTTGCCATTTTTGCCGCGTGCCACCGGTGCCGCCTTGACCGAGCGGCTGCTCTGGCGGGTTTCTTCGCGGTCTTCCTGGCGGGCCTTGCGCACCGGCTCGGCGCTGGCCAGCGCGACCCGTTGCGGCAGCATCAGCGTCACGCGCTGACCGGGCTTGAGCCGGGCGTTCACGGCCAGTTTGTTCCAGCCGGCCGCGCTCACGGCGTTCACGCCATAGCGGTTGGCCAGGAGGGCCAGGTTCTCGCCCTTGCGGGCTTTCACCGTGGTGCGCTTGAGGATGATTTCCGGCTGCAGGCTGAGCTGGCCGTTGTCGGCCACATGCTCGGGCACGTCGGCGTCGCGGTGCGCGCTGCGCGGCACCAGCAGGCTGGAGCCGGCGCGCACCAGCATGCGCGGCGGGATGTTGTTGACGCTGCGCAGTTCCGATTCGCTCATGCCGACGCGCTCGGCCGCCTGGGCGGCGGTCATGGTGCTGGGCACGACCCAGGCCGTCCAGCTGGCCAGTGGCCCCTTGTGCGACTGCAGCTGGCGCTGGAAGTCCACCGCGTTGTCCCAGGGCAGCAGGATGTTGGGTGTGCCCGAGGCCATCACCACCGGCTGTTTGATCGAGGGGTTGAGCGCGCGGAAATCCTTCTCGCTGACGCCGGCCAGGCTGGCGATCACCGCCACGTCCATGTCGCGCTGGAGCGTGATGGTGTCGAAGAAGGGGCGGTTGCCGATGGGGGGCAGCTGCGCCCCGAAGGTCTCGGGCCGCGCGACGATGTTCTTGACCGCCTGCAGCTTGGGCACGTACTGGCGCGTCTCCAGCGGCATGGTGAGGTCGGTGTACGCGGTGGGCAGGCCCGCTTTCTGGTTGCGGGTGATGGCCCGGTTCACATTGCCCTGGCCCCAGTTGTAGGCCGCCAGTGCGAGGTGCCAGTCGCCAAAGCGGTTGTACAGCTGCTGCAGGTAGTCCAGCGCGGCGCGGGTGGAGGCAAGCACGTCGCGGCGGTCGTCGCGGAAGACGTTCTGCTTGAGGTCGAACGACTGGCCGGTGGCGGGCATGAACTGCCACATGCCCGCGGCCTTGACACTGGAAACCGCCTGCGGGTTGAACGCGCTTTCAATAAAGGGCAGCAGCGCCAGCTCCATCGGCATGTTGCGACGCTCGATCTCTTCGACGATGTGGAAGAGGTAGCGCTCTGAGCGCTCGGTCATGCGCTGGATGTAGTCGGGCCGGGTGGCGTACCACTGCTCGCGGTCGCGCACCAGGTCGTTGTCCAGGTCCGGCATGGCGTAGCCCCGGCGGATGCGCTCCCAGATGTCGGCCGGGGCGGACAGGTACACCACCGGGGCCGTCGCCGCGGTGGCGGTGGTGATGGCGCTCAGGGCGGCTTCGGTCGTGGCCTGTGCGGGTGCTGTTGCTGGTGCGGCCTTTTTTGTGGCCAAGGACGTGCGGGCAGGCGTGGCGGGCTGGGTCACAGCCGCTGCGTCTTGTGACGGGACGTTGGGTGTGGGCGGCGCAGTGGCGCAGCCGGTGACCAGTAAGGCCAGCGCGAGGGCGCCGAGAGACAGGAGGGATCGGGTCTGGATCATGCGAAAACGTTTTTCCAGGCGCGCAGGGTGGTGAACACACCCAGGGCGTCGGGAGAAGAGGCGGGGTCGTGGGCCTGCGCAGCGGCGGCCAGGGCCGGCTCGTGGCTGCGGAGGAAGGGGTTGATCTGCCGTTCCAGTCCGATGGAGCTGGGCAGGGTGGGAAGGTTCCGCTCGCGCAGGCCTCTGCAATGGCTGGCGTGTGCCGCCAAGGCCGCGTTGTCCGGGTCCACCGCCAGGGCGAACCGCAGGTTGGACAAGGTGTACTCGTGCGTGCAGCACAGGCGGGTGTGGGCGGGCAGGGTGGCCAGCCGGGTCAGCGAGTCCAGCATTTGTGCGGGGGTTCCCTCAAACAGGCGGCCGCAGCCCGCCGAGAACAGCGTGTCGCCACAGAACAGCAGCGGGGCACCGTCCACGTCGGCCGCGAAAAAAGCGATGTGGCCAGCGGTGTGTCCGGGGACATCCATGACCTCAAAGCGCACGCCGAGGGCTTCGAAGCTGTTTCCCCCTTCAACGCGGTGCAAGGGAGCGGGCACAGACTCTCGTGCCGGTCCGAACACCCGTGCGCCCGTGGCCTCCCGCAACTGCGCCACGCCGCCAGTGTGGTCGCCGTGGTGGTGGGTGATGAGGATGGTGTCCAGTTGCAGGCCCTGCTGTTGCAGCCATTGCGCCAGGCCATCGGCCTCGCCCGGGTCCACCGCCAGCGCGCGATGGCCGTCGTGCAACACCCAGATGTAGTTGTCGCTGAAGGCGGGGAGAGGGTGCAAGGTCATAGGCTACTCATCGATGGCCGGAACGGCCACGGCTGGACCATTGGGCGAAGGAGCGGATTATCGCAGCCAGGTCAGGTGGGCGGCCGCGGTTGGTGGGCTGTCATATACTGCCAGCGCCTCAAAAAGAGTGGCCTCCACCGTCCGCTGCGTGGTGCCGATGAACCGGTGGGCACGGTCCGGTGGCCATCGGGCCTGATCCGCGAAAGGCGCTCCACATCCCGGGCCAGCCGCCCTGACCGTTCTTCCATGAGCCACTTTTGTCCCGAATACCCGCGGCCTAGAAGTCGCCGGGCCGCCAACTGGCTGATGTTTTTCAGCGCGCGCCGTTCCTGGCTCGACACGCTGTACGAACGCAGCTACCGCATGCAGATGGGCGAGGTTCACTTGCCCGGGCTGGACCTGTACATGGTCAACGAACCGGGCCTGGTCAAGCGGGTGATGACCGAGGAAGCGCAGGCTTTTCCGAAAAGTCCGCTGCTGGGCAACGCCCTCAGACCCCTGCTGGGCGACAGCATCTTCACCACGAACGGCGACCAGTGGCGACGGCAGCGGGAGATGATGGATCCAGCCTTCGAGCAAGCGCGTCTGGGTGTGGCCTTCCCGGTCATGCGAGAGGCCACGAACGCGATGCTGGAACGTCTGGCCCGTGTCGCCGACGGCACGGAGCACGACATCGAAGTGGAAATGACCCATGTCACCGCCGACATCATTTTCCGGACGATTTTTTCCGTGCCGCTGGAGGGCGCCGATGCGCATCGCGTGTTCGATGCCTTCGCGAGGTTCCAGGCTTTGGCGCCGAGGTTGCTGCTGCCATCCATATACGGTGTGCGCTGGCTGGTCTGGCCATGGGATGTGTGGCGCAGCCGGCGAGCGGCGCGGGAGATACGGGGCCTGCTCGAACAGCTGATCCGTCCGCGCTTCGACGCCCATCGGCAGGGCAGGCCTGGGTCCGAAGTGGACATCCTCGCGTCGTTTCTGGAGGCGCGCGAGGCCTCCACGGGCGAGCCCTTCGGTTTTGAGGAACTGGTGGATCAGGTGGCCATGCTGTTCCTGGCCGGCCACGAAACGTCGGCCAGTGCCCTGACCTGGGCCGCCTACCTGCTTGCCCGCTCACCCGGCATACAGGAGCGTATGCATGACGAGGTGCGGTCGGCGCTGGGCGAGCGACAGGCAGAGAGTGGCGACATGAAGCGGCTGACCCTGACCTGGAATGTGTTTCGTGAAACCCTCCGGTTGTTCCCACCGGTCGGATTCATGGCTCGCCAGTCGGCGAAGACCTGCCCCATGCGGGACAAAACGGTGCCCGCCGGCGCGTCGGTGGTGATCGCGCCCTGGTTGATCCATCGCCACCGCGACCTCTGGCAGGACCCCGATGCCTTCGACCCCGACCGGTACGACGACGACCAGTCGCGCGAATCGCTCAAGCAAGCCTACCTGCCCTTTGGCATGGGGCCCCGGGTCTGCATGGGTGCGGCGTTCGCCTTGCAGGAGGCCGCGCTCATCCTGTCCAGCCTGGTCCGTCACTACCGCCTGTCTGTGGTGCCAGGCCATGTGCCCCAGCCCGTGGGCCGTCTGACCATACGCTCGGCCAACGGCGTGCGCCTGCGGCTGGAGCGTCGGAGCCCCGCATGAAAGAGCGGATCGCCGGCTTTTTGCTCATGACCGCGATCGTTCCCCTGGCGATCACCGGCTATCTGGTGTTGGTGTGGGTCGGCTGTTTTGGCAAGACCTCCAGGGGGCGAGCCGGGGTCCGTGCGCTCGATCACTTTGTCAACGCCACGGTTTTCAACGGCTACGCCTGGGAATCCGTTTCATCGCATGCCTGGCGCGAGCGTGACAACAAGCGCTGGGCCCGCGTGGTGATCTGGGCCACCGACCACTTTCAGCGGGGACATTGCCATCGCGCCAACAAGCGCGAGCAGCCGCTGGTGGACTTTGTGGTCGCCAAGGGGCTGCACAAGCAGACCATCTTCTGATGCCTGCGTCGTCCAGGGTGCAGCGGCGCTGCGTGCTCTACGTCAGCGGCTTCGACCCCAGAGGGGCCTCGCACTACCACGCGCTTTACCGCGACGAGTCGGCGCGGCAGACCGTGGTCAACGGCCTGGCGGTAGAGGTCGGTCCGCGACGGCGCGATGCCGACGGCAACCCGCAATGGCCACTTGTGGCGCAAGACGGTGACCAGGCGGTGTCGACCGACTACGTGTTCCTGCGCTGGGACGATGTGGTGCGCCGGCATTGGCCGCGCAGCGACGCGCGGGTCTGGGTCGAGGTGGCCCGCACGTCCTGGCACTACCTCCAGTGCGGGGCCCTGGCGCGGGGACGGCAGCTCGCTAAAGGGCCGATCGTGGTGCTGGCGGCGTTTTTTGCCCAGCTGTTCCTGCTCCTGGCGGGCTTGCCGCTTGGCGCACTGGCGGTGTTTGCCGGTCTGCGCCTGGGCGGGGTGGACTGGCCCGTGGCCAGCGCAGGAGCGGCGGCCTTCGGCGTTGCGTTGCTGATGCTGATCCACACCGTTGAAAAACGCATGAACATGCGCTGGCTGGCGCGTGGCTACGTCTTTCCCTGGCGGCAGGAGCGCGGCGCCGCCCCTGAGCTTGATGCGCGCCTGGACGCCCACGCACGGACGCTCATCCGGCGCGTCCGGTCGGGGGACTACGACGAAGTGCTGGTCGTCGGGCACAGCCTGGGCTGCATGCTGGCGTGCTCCATCGTGGCCCGGGCGCTGGCGGTGGAGCCGTCGCTGGCCACCGGCCGTACGGTCCTGTCCCTGTTGACGCTGGGCCAGTGGATTCCCCTGCAAGGTCTGTTGCCCGAAGCGCAGCGGTTCCGTGGCGAGCTCGCCTGTCTGGGCACCGCCGCGGGCCTGCACTGGGTGGATGCATCGGCTCCTCCGGACGGTTGCTGCTTTCCCTTGTGCGACCCCCTGGCCGCGGTGGGGCTGGCGCCCGCGGGGCGGCAGCCGGGCCGCCCCGTGCTGATCTCGCCGCGGTTTGTGCGCATGTTCGGGGCCGATGCGTACGCCCGTTTGCGGCGCGACAAGTTCCGGCTACATTTCCAGTACCTGATGGCGTCCGATCTGTTGACCGACTACGACTATTTCAGGATCACGGCGGGCAGCCGCACGCTGGCCCACTTGTTTCCGGCCAACACGCCTTGAACACGGATACACCCATCTCCACTGGTCAAGAAGGTTTGTCGGCCTGGCTGGGTACCTCGCCTGGCCGCTATCTGCTCGCCTGGGAGCAGGCCCAGCTCGACCTGGCGGTGGCCAATCTGTTCGGCTTCAACGCGCTGCAACTGGGCCTGCCGGAGTTGCAGGCTCTACAGGCCAACCGCATGCCGCACCGCTGGGTGGCGTTGCCCGAGGAGGCTTTGCCCTGGAGCCTGCCGACCGAGGGTCTGTTCACCAGTGAGGGGCGCCACACCATCGACGTGCAACCGGGCGACGCACCACCTCAGGCTGCTGCGGCGCAGGAGCCAGTCATCCACCCGGCCATGCAGTTGCCGCGTGTGGCGCTGATCACCGACGCTGCCGCTTTGCCCTTTCCCGAGGCCAGCTTGGACCTGGTGGTGCTGCCCCACACCCTGGAGCTCAGCGCCGACCCGCATCAGGTGCTGAGGGAGGTCGAGCGCGTGCTGGTGCCCGAGGGGCGCGTGGTGGTCTGCGGCTTGAACCCCGCCAGCCTCTGGGGGCTGCGCCAAGGGCGGGCGCGCCTGGCACAGCGGCTGCATCTGGGGGGGCTGGGCATGGGCACGCTGTACCTGCCCGATGCTGGTGAATTCATCGGCCCCTGGCGCCTGCGCGACTGGCTGCGCCTGCTGGGTTTTGAAGTAGAGTCGGAGCGCTTCGGCTGCTATCGGCCTGCTGTGCGGACCGACAAGTGGCTCCAGCGCACCGCGTGGATGGACCCGGCCGGCGCCCGCTGGTGGTCCATTTTTGGCGCGGTGTATTTTTTTGTGGCGGTCAAGCGGGTGCGCGGCATGCGATTGCTCGGACCGTCCTGGAAGCCGCGCCGCGTGAACGCGGCGACGCCGGTGTCGGTGGCAAACCGGCGATAGTGCCGGCATTGCGGCATTGCGGCATTGCGGCATTGCGGCATTGCGGCGCCGGATCGATCTGCGGCGGCATGGGGGCCGGGCACGATTCGATCTGCGGTGTGGCGCGGCGCCCCCGGTGGCCCGACCTGGCCTGTCAATTTCTCTTGGAGTGAACCGATTTGAACCACGTGGTGATGTACACCGATGGCGCCTGCAAAGGCAATCCCGGCCCGGGTGGCTGGGGCGTTTTCCTGAAGTCTGGCGGACACGAAAAAGACCTGTGGGGTGGTGAGCGCGAGACCACCAACAACCGCATGGAGCTGATGGCGGTGATTGAAGGGCTGACCGCGCTCACGCGCCCCTGCAAGGTGGCCGTCTACCTGGACAGTGAGTACGTGCGCAAGGGCATCACCGAATGGATCCACGGCTGGAAGGCCAAGGGCTGGAAAACCGCGGCCAAACAGCCGGTGAAGAACGCCGACCTCTGGCAGCGCCTGGACGCCCTGGTCCACGATGGGGTGCACCACATCGAATGGCACTGGGTCAAAGGCCACGCGGGCGACCCGGGCAACGAACGGGCCGACGCCTTGGCCAACCGCGGCGTGCCCTGACCCAAACACCCCCTGCGCGCGGCGGGTGCATGGAACTTGTGCGGGCGCGCGGGCATCAGCGCTGATACATTGCCTTTCAAGTGACCGCTGTCCACAGCGGTCTTCTTTTTGTTTCCCCTGCACACACGCCATTCCCATGCCCAACAAGTCGATTTACACCTGGGTCGCCGTCGGCGGCATTGCCGTCGCCTCTGCCGGTGCCTGGTGGTTCCAGAAAAGCGGGACCCCGACGGCCGGTGAGCCTGCCGCGGCGGCAGGGCCAGGACCTCGGCCAGCCGGCGGGGCAAGTGGAGGTGGCGGTGGTGGCGGACCCGGTGCTGGTGGCGGAGGCCCGGTGAGCGTGGAAGTGTCCAAAGTCAAGGCGGTGGCGCTGCAGGACGATGCACAGGCGGTCGGCTCTCTGCGCTCGCGCCAGAGCGTGGTGTTGCGGCCCGAGGTGGCCGGGCGGATCGCGCAGATCGGTTTTGCCGAAGGGCAGCGTGTGCGCAAGGGCCAGTTGCTGGTCCAACTGGACGACGTTCTGCAAAAGGCCGAGCTCAGCCAGGCACAGGCGCAGCTGTCGATCGCCCGCGCCAACCTCAAGCGCAACGAAGAGCTGGTGGCCCAGGCCTTTGTGGCCCAGCGTGTGCTGGACGAGAGCCGCGCCGCGCTGCAGGTGGCTGAAGCCCAGGTGGCGCTGGCGCAGGCGCGGCTGGCCCGCATGCGGGTGGTGGCGCCGTTCGACGGCACGGTCGGCCTGCGCAACATCAACCTCGGCGAATACGTCAAGGACGGTGCCGATCTGGTCAACCTGGAAGACACCTCGCAGCTGACGGTGGACTTCCGCCTGCCCGAGCGCTACCAGACCCGGATCGCGACCGGCCAGTCGGTGAAGGTGGAGCTGGACGCTCTGCCGGGCAAGACCTTCAGCGCCCGCGTGCAGGCGGTGGACCCGCTGCTGGATGCCAATGGCCGCTCCATCGCCGTGCGGGCGGTGCTGCCGCCGGCGCCGGGCGGTGAGCTGCGCCCTGGCATGTTTGCGCGCGTGACCACGGTGTTTGCCACCAACGACGCGGCCTTGGTGGTGCCGGAAGAGGCCATCGTCCCGCAGGGCGGCAAACAGTTCGTGGTGGTGCTGGTCAAGGAAGGCGAGGGTGACGGCGCCAAGCTGGTGTCGCGCCGCACGGAGGTGCAACTGGGCGTGCGCCGTGGTGCGCAGGTGCAGGTGACCAGCGGCGTGAACGAGGGCGACACCGTGGTGGTGGCCGGCCAGCAGCGCTTGCAGAAAGACGGTTCGCCGGTGCGCGTGGTGGACATGAACAAGCCCGGTGGACCCGGTGGCAAAGGCGCGGGTGGCGGCAAGCCCCAGAGCGCGCCACCCGCTGGTGCGCCGTCGGCGCCCAATGCGCCCAAGGCCGGTTGATGCCCCACAGGAGCCTGCGCCATGCAACTGCCTGAAATTTCGATCCGCCGTCCCGTCTTCGCCAGCGTGCTCTCGCTGCTGATCCTGCTGGTCGGCTGGGTGTCGTTCCAGCAACTCACGGTGCGCGAGTACCCCAAGATCGACGAGCCCACCGTGTCGGTGCAAACGCGGTTTGCCGGTGCGTCCAGCGAGGTGATGGAGTCGCAGATCACCAAGACGCTGGAGGACTCGCTGGCCGGCATCGAAGGGGTGGACGTGCTGACCTCCACCAGCCGACAGGAGCAGAGCAACATCACGGTGCGCTTCAAGCTCGAACGCGACCCTGACGCCGCCGCCGCCGACGTGCGCGACAAGGTCAGCCGCGTGCGCCAGCGCCTGCCGCAGGGCATCGACGAGCCGGTGATCGCCAAGGTCGAGGCCGATGCCTTCCCGGTGATCTGGCTGGCGCTCAGTTCGGACACCCACAGCTCGCTGCAACTGTCCGACTTTGCCAACCGCATCGCCAAACCGGTGTTGCAGACCGCCCCCGGCGCGGCCGACGTGCGCGTGTACGGCGAGCGCAAGTACTCGATGCGCGTCTGGATCGACCCCGACCGCCTGGCCGCCTACCGCCTGACCGTGCAGGACGTGGAAGACGCGCTGCGCCGCTCCAACCTGGAGGTGCCGGCTGGTCGCATCGAGAGCAGCCAGCGGGAGTTCAACGTCACCGCCGCCACCGACCTGCAGACCCCGCAGCAGTTCCGCGAGGTCACCATCCGCACCGTCAACGGCCAGGCCATCCGCCTGGGCGACGTGGCACGGGTGGTGCAGGGTCCGCAGGACGAGCGCAGCTCGGTGCGGCTGAACGGCCGCGACTCCGTGTCGCTGGGTGTGATCCGCCAGGCCACGGCCAACCCGCTGGAGCTGTCCGCCGGCGTGCGGCAGTTGATGGACAAGGTGCGCGCCGACCTGCCACCGGGCGTGACGGTGGACGTGGCCAACGACAACTCGGTCTTCATCGACCGCTCCATCAAGGCCGTCTACACCACCATCGCCGAGGCGGTGGTGCTGGTGGCGCTGGTCATCTTCGTGTTCCTGCGCACCATCCGCGCCTCCATCATCCCGCTGGTGACCATCCCGGTGTCCCTCATCGGCACCTTCGCGCTGATGGCACTGTTCGGCTTCTCCATCAACACGCTCACGCTGCTGGCCCTGGTGCTGGCCATTGGTCTGGTGGTGGACGACGCCATCGTGGTGCTGGAGAACATTTACCGCCACATCGAAGAAGGCATGCAGCCCTTCGAAGCTGCCATCAAAGGCGCCCGGGAAATCGGCTTTGCCGTGGTGGCCATGACGCTGACACTGGCGGCGGTGTACGCACCGCTGGCCTTCACGCCTGGCCGCACCGGCCGCCTGTTCGCCGAATTCGCGCTGGCCCTGGCCGGCGCGGTGGTGGTCTCGGGCTTTGTCGCGCTCACGCTGTCGCCCATGATGAGCAGCAAGCTGCTGCGCCACAACCCCAACCCCGGTTGGTTCGACCGCGGCATGGAACGCGTGCTGGTCGGCATCACCAACGGCTACAGCCGCCTGCTGGCCGCCAGCTTGAACGTGCGCTGGCTGGTGGTGGGCGTGATGGCCGCCAGCGCGGTCGGCAGCTGGTGGTTGTTCTCCAGCACCAAACAGGAACTGGCCCCGCTGGAAGACCGGGGCGTGATCCTGGTCAACCTCAACGGACCCGATGGCGCCACGCTGGCCTACACCCGCCGTTACGCCGAAGCAGTGGAGCGCATCGGTTCGGACTATCCCGAGTTCGACCGCATCTTCAGCAACATCGGCAACCCCACGGTGGCGCAGGGCACGGTGTTCCTGCGCGCCAAGCCCTGGGAAGAGCGCGAACGCACCACCCAGGAGATCGCCCGAGAGATCACGCCGCGCATCGGCGGCCTGCCGGGCATCAGCGGCTTTCCCATCACGCCGCCCTCGCTGGGCCAGGGCTTCCGCGAGCGCCCCATCAACTACGTGATCGTCACCAGCGACAGCTACGAAAGCCTGTCGCGCACGGTGCGCCGCTTCCAGGACGAGATGGCCAAGCACCCCGGCTTTGTGCAGGTGGACACCGACCTTCGCCTGAACAAGCCCGAGATCCGCATGGATGTGGACCGCGAGCGCGCCACCGACATGGGCGTGAGCGTGGACGCCATCGCCCGCACGGTGGAAACCATGCTGGGCGGGCGCATCGTCACCCGCTACAAGCAGGGCGGCGAACAGTACGACGTGGTGGTGCAGACCGACAGCACACAACGCAGCGCACCCGACGACATCGACAAGCTGTTCGTGCGCGGCCGCAACGACGCCATGATCCCGCTGGCCTCGCTGGTGAAGCTGCGCGAGGTGGTGGTGCCGCGCGAGCTCAACCACTTTGGCCAGCGCCGCAGCGCCAGCATCACCGCCAACCTGTCACCCGAGCTGGCGCTGGGCGATGCGCTCAAGATCATGGACGGCATCGCGGCCGAGGTGCTGCCACCGGGCACCACGACCGACCTCAACGGCCAGAGCCGCGAGTTCAAGAACTCCTCGGGCTCGCTGGCCATCGTGTTCGCGCTGTCGCTGCTGTTCATTTACCTGGTGCTGGCCGCGCAGTTCGAGAGCTTCGTGGACCCCTTCATCATCATGCTCAGCGTGCCGCTGTCCATGCTGGGTGCGCTGCTGGCGCTCAAGTTCACCGGGGGCACGCTCAACGTGTTCAGCCAGATCGGCCTCATCACCCTGGTGGGCCTGATCACCAAACACGGCATCCTGATCGTGGAGTTCGCCAACCAGCTGCGCGAGGAGGGCAAGAGCAAGCTCGACGCCGTCAAGGAAGCCGCCGCACTGCGCCTGCGCCCCATCCTCATGACCACCGGCGCCATGGTGCTGGGCGCCATCCCGCTGGCCCTGGCCACCGGCGCCGGGGCCGAGAGCCGCCAGCAGATCGGCTGGGTCATCGTCGGCGGCATGAGCCTGGGCACCCTGCTCACCATCTTCGTTGTGCCCACCATGTACATGCTGCTGGCGCGGGCCAAGCACGGCTCGCGGGTGTTGCCCTCGGAGGCGCCGGGGTCCACTTCCGGGGATGTGCTGGTGGCGAAATGAATCAAGGACTGTGCGGCTCATGGTTTGATGCATGTTGCGTGGCGAGGTCGGTCGACGTGCCAGCGTCTGATGGAGCGCGTCCAGATTCTGGGACCGCCGCCCTGCGGTAGCTGCTGAGCACCAGTGCGCGAGGCCCCCACTATCCGTGCTCCCCAGGTGTGCTATGTCCTTGAGTTTCGCATCTCGTCCCGCGACAACCTCTGACACCCTGACCCTCAGTGCGCTCGCGACGCAGGTGTTTCTGGACACCTACGCCACCCGCGGCATCAGCTCGGAACTCGCCAGGGAAGCGGCCACGGTCTATGCGCCGGCGGTGTTCGGCCAGCGGCTGCGGGATGCGTCGGTCGAGCTGTGGCTGGCCACGTCGGGCGGGCACGCAGTGGGTTTTGTGGACGTGGCTTTTGCCACCGCCTGCCCGGTGCCGGGCGTGGGTGGTGCCGAGGTGTTCCGGCTGTATGTGCAGCGGCCTTTCCTGCGGCAGGGCGTAGGGCGTGCGCTGCTCGCCGAGGCGGAAAGGATCGCGTGTGGGCGGGGCGCTGGCGATGTGTGGCTCACGGCCTGGGTGGGCAATGAGCGGGCGCTGGCGTTCTACCGCGCGCAGGGCTACCGGGACGTGGGCGCCACGGAATACGTCATCGAAGGCACAAGCCACGAGAACCGCGTGCTGTGCAAGCGGCTGGCCCGCGTCGCAGCCTGAGACCACACCCGGCGGGCCGGGGTTTCAGATCACCCCGTCGAACATCATCACGTCCACCTCGTCGCCCACGGCCACGTTGCCCTGGCCGTGGTGCAGCACGATGAGGCCGTTGGCTTCGACCATGGAGCGCAGCACGCCCGAGCCCTGGTTGCCGGTGGTGCGGGCGTGCAGCGTGCCGTCGGCCGCGCGGGTGACGATGCCGCGCTGGTATTCGGTACGGCCGGGTTTCTTGCGCAGGGCTTCGGCGCTGCGGGCTTTGAGCAGCAAGGGTTCGCTGTCGGTGCAGCCCATCATGCGTTGCAGGGCGGGGCGCACAAAGGCGAGGAAGGTGACCATCACGGCCACCGGGTTGCCGGGCAGACCGAAGAGCACGGCGCTCTTGCCGTTTTCTTCGGCGAGACCGGCGCCGGGCCGCCCCAAGCCGGTCTCAGCCCCCTCGGGGTGCAGCGACCCGCGCAGCGGTGGAGCGTGGGGGTGAACGATCTTGCCCACCGCCATCGGCCGGCCCGGCCGCATGGCGATGCGCCAGAAGGCGACGTCGCCGAGCTGTTTCATCATGGCCTTGGTGTGGTCGGCCTCGCCCATGCTGACGCCGCCGCTGGTGATGATCGCGTCGGCCTCGTGCGCGGCCTGGCGGAAGGCGGCTTCGAGTGCGGCGGGTTCGTCCCTGACCACACCCATGTCCAGCACCTCCACGCCCAGGCGGGTGAGCAGGCCGAAGACGGTGTAGCGGTTGCTGTCGTACACGGCACCTTCGCGCGGCGCTTCGCCCAGGCTGAGGATTTCATCGCCGGTGGAGAAGTAGGCCACTTTCAGCCGACGGAACACCTTCACCTGCGGCAGGCCCAGGCTGGCGATCAGGCCGAGCGCGGCGGGGCCCAGGGTCTGGCCGCGGCGCAGCGCGGGCTGGCCGGCCATGAGGTCCTCGCCCAGCAGGCGCCGGTTGTCGCCGCGCTGCAGCACGTCGGCCGGCAGCGTGACCTGGGCGCCATCGACTTTCACGAACTCCAGCGGCACCACGGTGTCCAGGCCGGTCGGCATGATGGCGCCGGTCATGATCTTCACGCACTGGCCGGGCTGTGCGGTGCCGGCCCATGCCGTGCCGGCAAAGGCGGTGCCTTCGGCCAGTTGCAGCGCCAGCGGCTGGCCGGGGCGCAGGGCGGCGCCGTCGAAGGCAAAGCCGTCCATGGCGGAGTTGTCGTGCGGCGGGACGCTGATGGGCGAGACCACGTCCTCGGCCAGCACGCGGCCCAGCGCGGCGAACACGCCCACCGTTTCGGTGGCGGCAACGGGCTCGACCAGGCGGGCGAGGAACTGGTTGACGTGCCCGGCGGGCAGGGCCTTGGGGTCGTAGCCTTGCAGGGCGGCGGCGATCTGCTCGATCGTGGACATGGCGAAAAAAGTAATGGACGCGAACTCAGCCGCCTTCGAGCGACTGCAGTTCCGCGAGGGTGTTGGCGTTGAAGAAGGCTTGCGGGTCGTCGCCGGGCTGATTGAACGGCACGACCACGGTGCGGTGCTGTTCGGTCCAGCGGTCGATCTTGCGGCCACCGGCCTGTGTGAAGGCCGTCAGGCTGGGCAGCAGGTCAGCGCGCAGCAGACAGAACACCGGCTGGGTGCGCAGGTCGGCATCGCCCTCACGGGCCGAGACCATGGCGATCTCGGTGGACGGGTCGTCAAAAGCGGCGGCCAGGCGCTGCGCCAGGTCCAGCGGGAACAGCGGTGTGTCGCAGGGCACGGTGAGCAGGTAGGGCGTTTCGCAGTGCGCCAGGCCGGTGAGGAAGCCGGCCAGCGGGCCGGCGTAGTCGGGCAGGCTGTCGGGCCAGACCGGGTGGCCAAAGGCTTCGTAGGCGGCCAGGTTGCGGTTGGCGTTGACCATCAGGTCGCCGATCAGATCGCCCGCCTGCAGTTGCAGGCGCAGCAGCGCGTTGAGCGCCATCGGCGTGTCGCGGAATTTCTGCAGGCCCTTGTCGACCCCTCCCATGCGGGAGCCACGGCCACCGGCCAGGACCAGGGCGGTGATTTCAGAAGATTGGATCAAGCGAGACCTCTCGAAGTGGATGCAAGGGGCAAAGGGTGACGCAATCGATGCGCTCGGCGCGAGGTGTCCGAACCTAGGATGCGGCGGAACCGGCTTGGCCGGGCCGCACGCATCGCCCCCTTGAGGAGGTGACGCCGCAGGCGGCGCAGGGGTGGGTCATCTACCCTCCGATGTAGCTCATCTCGACCCGACGACCACCCGTGGTTTGATCGGGCGGCAAGGAGGCACGCAGTTGCGAATAGCGGTCGTCGCGGCCTTGCCAGATGGCTCCGATGGCGCTGCCCAGTTCTTCATCAGTCTCTGTGCCGCGGATGAGGTGGCGCAGGTCGTGGCCGTGGGTGGCGAACAGGCACAGGTACAGCTGCCCTTCGGTGGACAGGCGGGCGCGGTTGCAGTCACCGCAGAAGGCCTGCGTCACGCTACTGATGACGCCGATCTCGCCCGAACCGTCGGCGTAGCCCCAGCGCTCGGCGGTTTCGCCAGGGGCCGACGGGTCCAGTTGCACCAGCGGCAGTTCGGCGTGGATGCGTTGCACCACTTCCGCGCTGGGCAGCACATCGTCCATGCGCCAGCCGTTGGTGGCGCCCACGTCCATGTATTCGATGAAGCGCAGCACGATGCCGCTGCCCTTGAAGTGGCGCGCCATGGGCAGGATCTGCTGGTCGTTGGTGCCGCGCTTGACCACCATGTTGACCTTGATCGGGCCCAGGCCGGCGGCCTGCGCGGCGTCGATGCCGCGCAGCACGTCCGCCACCGGGAAGTCCACGTCGTTCATGGCGCGGAAGATGGCGTCGTCCAGCCCGTCCAGGCTCACCGTCACGCGTTGCAGGCCGGCCGCCTTGAGGCTGGCGGCCTTGCGCTCCAGCAGCGATCCGTTGGTGGTGAGGGTGATGTCCAGTGGCCTGCCTTCGGTGGTGCGCAGGGCGGCCAGTTGCTCGATCAGGATTTCGATGTTCTTGCGCAGCAAGGGTTCGCCACCGGTCAGGCGGATTTTCTGCACGCCGTGGGCCACGAACACGCGGGCCACGCGCGTGATCTCTTCGAACGAGAGCAGGGCGCTGTGCGGCAGGTAGGCGTAGTCCTTGTCGAAAATTTCCTTGGGCATGCAGTAGCTGCAGCGGAAGTTGCAGCGGTCGGTCACGCTGATGCGCAGATCGCGCAGCGGCCGGCCCAGCGTGTCGCCCAGCAAACCCGTGGCGGGGATGGCCTGGGCGGGCACTCGCGCGGTCAGCGACCGCAGACGTTGATCGATCAGGGGGATGACGCGTTCGGACATGCGCGGATTATCGGCCAGCCCCTGGTACACGCAGCCCGGCAACCTTGCGAAGCGGCGGGGATGTCGCGTCCGCAACGGTGCTCAGGCGCCCACGCGTGTGTAGAGCGCGCTGTTCTCACTCAGCCACTGTTGCGAGCGTTCGCTGTGCTGCTGGCTGGGGTGGAAGTCGGGCTTGAAATACGCTAGCCAGGGGCGGGCGCTGGTGCGCAGCAGGCCATCGCGGCCCAGCAGGTGTTGCCAGCCGCTGCGCCAGGTGCTCCAGCGCCACAGCGTGCCGTCTCGCCGCAAGTTGTGCGCGGTCTGGCGCAGGGTGTCGGTCAGGAAGATGAACGTCACGCGGCGCATCCACTTCACGCGCCAGGCGTGGTTGCCGCCCAGCGCCTGGTACAGATCGAAGGCCGTGTTCTTGTGTTCGGCCTCTTCGGCGCTGTGCCACAGCCACAGCGCCTTCAGGCGCGGTTCGCTGCCGTCGAGCAGCTGCGGGTGCGCCAGCATCCACTCGGCAAACAGGGCGGTGAAGTGCTCGTTGGCCGCGGTGATGGCCAGGCCGTGGCGCGGGTCGCTGCCATCGACGAGTTGCAGCCTTTTTTGTGCGCGTGGCTCCCAGGCGTTGACCAGGCCGTGCTTCTCGATCTGCGCATTGAACAGGGTGTGGATGCGGCGGTGGGTGGCCTCCTGGCCCACAAATCCCTGGATTTCCGGCTTCCAGCGATCCTGCTGGTTCGCGGGCAGGGCCTGGTGGCCGCGGCGCACCGAGTCGATGAAGAACTGTTCGCCCACCGGAAAGCTCATGGACAAGGCGTTGAACCAGGCGGTGAGGAAGGCGTCGCCGTTGCACCAGTGGCGTGCCACGGGTTGCTCCAGGTCGATCAGCAGGCGGCGGACGGTCAGTGCGGTCATGGGGTGGGTGTGTTGGTACGGTTGAGTACCGAGGTGCCCATCGTGTCGGGTGTGCGAGCGGGTGTCAAGCCGGGACTTGCCATGATCGGTCGGGGCTGTCAGCCGAGGGTGGGGTGTGGCGGCTAACATCCTGCCCAACATGTTCAGCCTCAGTCTTCCCTCATCTGAAACCGCCCAGCCGGTGCCCGAACACCGCACGCGCTTGCTGCAGGCCATGGGCAGCAGCGCGGCCGACCGCGGTTTCGCGGCCACCACCATCGCCGACATCGTGCGCGAGGCCGGGGTGTCCAAACGCACCTTCTACGAACACTTCGCCAGCAAGGAAGCCTGCTTCCTGGCGCTGTACCGGGGTGTCAGTGCTTCGGCGCTGCGCACGCTCAGCGAATCGGTCCGGCCCGAGAAGCCCTGGCACCACCAGATCGAGGCGGCGCTGAACGCGTACTTCGCCCACCTCTCGGCCGGCCCGCGGCTGCTGCGCACCCTGTTTGTGGAGGTGCACCACCTGGGCGAAGAGGGGGCGGTGGTGCGCCGCGAGGTGATGCAGCACCTGGCCGATTTCCTGTTGCAGACCGTCAACGTCCCGGGTGGCGATGCGGCGACCGCGTCGGCGCTCACGCCCACCATGGCAATGGCCGCGGTGGGCGGCATCAACGAACTGGTGCTGATGGCCATCGAACGTGGCGAGGCGGAGCAACTGACCGGCCTGACACCAGCCGC